>NZ_AVAF01000084.1 GCF_000445185.1 Thermoanaerobacter sp. A7A | reverse complement strand
TCTATTTTTGCTTTATAAACTTTCTTACTTGAGTGCCGGGCTGCTTTGTCGCGAGTCGCATTACTTTACAAAATGCCAATCTTACAAAATAGTTTGTCTACAGTCTGAACAATAGACTTCTCCCTTGTCTTAATTATGATAATTTAATATCCTCATTACATAATCAAAAGTAAGGTCGTTCATCATAAAGTTTATCATCCTCGATATCATTGAAGCAGCTTCTTCTCTCGTAACATAGCCATCAGGGTTAAACCTGCCGTATTCATCACCAGATATAAGTCCTATCTCTCGTGCTACATAAACACTTCTTTTTGCCCACAATGGTATGGCATAGTCATCTAAAAAACTGGTATCAAAATTTCCTGAAGGTGCGAGGTTCTCAAGCCCCAAAGCTCTTATAAATATCACTGCCGCTTGAGCACGAGTAAGAGATTTAGAAGGACTAAATTGATTTGGCGCAGTACCTGAGATAAGCCCTATATCACTAGCCGCTTTTATATATCCATAATTCGGAGCAGTAGTAGATATATCAATAAAAGGTGAAATTTCTATAACATTTTTGTTTCTTGCTGAATAAAGTGTAGTTTTGGGCGGTTCATAAGGTTTTAAGCCAATTGCTTTTGATACTGCAACAGTAAAGTCTGAGCGCAATATGGGAAGTTTAGGACCAAAGTATTCTGAGTCATTAGGAAATACTTCCATACTCATCAATTTTTTAATATCCTCTTTTCCCCATGTTCCGTTTATGTCTTTAACCTGTGGGACCACCAATCTATCTTCGAATGGCACACCATCAAGTTTCAAACTTCCACTTCCTATGTTTCTTCCTATTTCATCGCCGTTATCATCTAGTTTTGGGAGATTATAAGAGTAATTCATCATGTCACCGCTATTTCGCCTTAAAAGATATCCACCCCTAAAACTTATATATTGAGGGTCATTTTCTACATATTCAATACTGGATTTATCAGTAAAAGATACATTTACATGAGCCTCTCCAACCCATTTTTTTACTTCTCCATTTGACCCCATAGTGCTTTCGATTAAATAATTTATTTGATGTGTGTCAGCACTTCCGTATTTATGAATAAATCCTACTGTTTTGTCATCTATAGTCACTTTTACAGTCCCTTTATTGCCATTGACCCTGTATAATTTTACGCCTGAATAGTTACCAGCATAGTAAGTTACACCAGGGTTTATGCTTTTTACTTCAGAGCCTGAGTATATATATCCATTATTTCTGTCTAAAGTGTAAGTATTCCCCCCTATTTTTATGTTTTCAGTATATGTCTTAAGAGTAGTCTGACTAATCACTTGGTTGTATTCAGGTTTCTTTGTTTCTTGGGTAACAAAAGTAAGGGAACGCGTGAGTTTGTCTCCTGAATCGGAAGCAAGGTCATACCTATAGGTTGTTGTAGTAGTATCACCTCTTACAGATTGATTAATTTTAAGAACACCACTAAATATAATAGGTTGTCCCGTTATAAATACAACTTCTTTGTATTCTTGCTCATTGGCAATACCACCTTCAAAACCTGCATCATTGGCAAAAACCTGAATAGGAAAAGGAATCAAAAGGGTGAATATTATAAATAACCCTATAATTTTTTTCATTGCAATTCCCCCAATGTTTTTCTTACTTCACCGTTACAATAACAGCAAATGATCCATTCCTTATAATATAAAGTGAATCTCCCGGATTTATAGAACTTATATTTACTGCCTGTCCATTTTTAACTATTACTGCTTTTGACACATCTATTGTGTCAAGAGAGGTATTCAAATTCCAAACCCCATTTAATTCATTCCAGTCATTTACATTATTTAGAGTCAACTTGGTACCGTCAATAAATGCAACATCAGCAGTAGACACTCTTTCTTGCCCCGTGGAATTCATAATGTTTATCGCAATAGCATTGTCTCCTTGTGATACTACATACACATGGGCAGAGGCGTATTTAGATTTTCCATATTTTACATCCAAAAGTTCTGTGTAGGGAATAACTTTTGAATCTTTATCTCTATTGTCAACTATATAAGTTTTATCTCCCACATAGAAAGTTTTTGTGCCTCCTACAATATTCCATTGATTGTTTTGTATAGCATAATAACCATATGCTTGATATGACCAACTTGTATATAAGTAATTGCCAATAGTAATAGAATTTGATGTTGCACTGTTTATAAAACCTTTTGCATAATAGTAATCCGGATATATATTATCAATTATTGTTATGAAATTAGCATACAAGCCCATATCAGTCTTAGAAAAAGATACATATAATTGTTTTTTCCCTGCAAGTAAAGTATAGGGTATTTTCATTCCCTCTTTTAAAATAATTGTGCCGTCGTTTACAGTTACTTTTCTCCCATCATTTAATGTAAGAATCATCGATTGAGTGTCAAAATTTGCAATGCCACTGTAACTCATTGTAAAACTTGGGGTTATGTTTATAAACGTAATCGAATCTGTTCCAAAGTGCTTCTCAACTGTAGCATATATTTGATTTCCTTTGTAATTTTTAAGGTCTTCTTTGCTGACCTCAAAGCCATTGTAATATATTTTAGCTTCATCTAAAGGATAATAAGCAAAATTATTTGCACTTTGCCATGTACCTTGATAATACTTTTCCACATTGTTTATTGAAATAGAATTGTTGGAAGCCAATAAACTTCCGAGATTTCCTCTTATGATATAGTAGACTTTGTGATATCCATTTTCTACTAATACCTTGATGGGTGCATTTGTATAAGGGTCATCAAAATACAAATTTACATAGTCTCCCTCTTTTATTGAAGACAAAGACACAGTATTTCCATCTTTTATGATAGGCACATCATAAGCAATAGAATAAAATTGTCCATTGTCTAATTTAATATTTATGCCATTATCTTGTTTATCTATAGCCATTATGCTTCCTGTTACTTGTCTTGAGCCTGTATCGATTTTCCCACTTCCCAAATCTTCATAATCAACATTTATTGCATAAGCCGTGTTACCATTAAGGTATACTGTGACAGTTTGGCCATATCGCAAATCTTTTATAGAAGCAGGATAATCATTTATATAGACTTTTGTATTAGGGTTATAAGAAAATACATATTCAAATCCTGATTCAGATGTAAGTGTTATGTTAGAAACTGATATGTCTTTTATCTCTCCGTACAAAGTGCTCTGAAATACAGGGTTTTTTTCAACAAATATCACATATTGACCGTTTATATAAAAATTCACATTATCCCCTTTTTCAATAGAATCAGAAAAAGAAGGAACTCCATTGCTAATAGTCAAAAAATCTGAATTATGAACTATTCCTTTTGAAGAATATGTTCGTTGAACCACAATATACTCATTTTGCCCTTTATTATTGAGAAGAACAAAAGTTTTCTTTATACTATTTTTCCCAGCAACCTCTTCGTAAAGTATATCCTGCACTGTAGCATTTATTATTGAATAGCCCATTAAATTATACCCTAAGTTAAAAGCTCTACTCAAAACTGACGCCATCTGCTCTCTGGTTATGTTGTCTTTAGGTCCAAATTTACTATCATTGTAACCTGTCATTATTCCACTTTTTAAAACTGCTTCAATATATGGCATATAATCAGTATTAAAACTTTTAGCATCAGAAAAGGCATAAACTTTTTGTAAATCTTTTCCGTAAATCGGCGCAAGATTCAATCCTTTTGCTATCCAATAAGCAACTTCCTCTCTTGTTGCATTTGCTGTAAAATCCAAAGCCATATCCTCTTTCCTCAAAAGATTATTTTTCGCTGCCACATCAATTATTCCTTGTGCCCATGAATCTACTTTGGGACCTGATTGAGAAGAAGCATTATTTTGCCCAGTCTGATTAGAATTAGCAGTAGGAGGGTTACTCCCCCCTACTGCAGTAGAGGAGGATATAGGTGTTTTTTGTACTTGTTCTTCCAGTCCCATTAGTCTTACAATATATGCTATTGCCTCTTCTCTTTTTAAATAGCTTTTAGGATAAAATTTTTGACTTCCTCCACCTCTAATAACTGAAAGAGCAGTCATTTTCATTATGTCATTTTTAGCAAAACTATCTTTTATATCTTTGAAGGACATATTGTAATAGATGCTTTGCGCGTTGTCCGTACCGTAATATACAGGATTGTCCGAAGCATAAGTATAAACACTATTTAAAAAAAGAGAATTATTGTAAGGAAAATTGTAAATATCTTTTTCAACTTTCTCACTCCTCAATAAATAACAGCTAACCTGCCTGGATAAGATATATCACCTAATACATTATTCGATGCGCTATCTACCATCATATTTGATATACCATTATTGTTTATTGACAGCCCCGTAGCTGGTACACTACTCATGTAAGCCGTTATATACATGAGCTTTGAAAAGCTTATATTTTTGTTGCCAAGCCTATTTTTGTCAACATTTAATGCTACATTCACTTTGTTGTAAAAATATGGATAACTGCTTGTTTTATCGCCGTCAATTTTTTCGTAAGTCATGTCATAAATGTCAGATAATATCTTATACCCTTTTGGCATATTTCTTGATATTTCGTCATAAGTCTTATCCGATAGCTTATTTATTGTTATTCTGTCATAATCTCCTGATAGGTAGAGGCTGTTAAGGGTAAATTTTATATTAAATCCAGGCATTATAACCCATATAGTGGTAAAAGTCTTATTTTTATATTTAGATAGTATGTTTATAACCCATTTGCTTATATTTTTATATTGGTTGCCTGTCAAATCAATTTTATAAGTAGTCGTATTTAAAATATCATCTCCTAATGTAATGACCAGCGAGCCGTTTGCTGTTGCATAAGTAGTGTCATTTTTTACTCCTGTAACAGAAGTGTCATATTTGCTGTTAGAAGAAGTATCAGTAGTAGCATAAGTGTATACAAAATCACTGGGGCCCAAATCATTTACAGCTCTCATGGCAAAGGAGTAAGTAGTATTTGGCAAAAGATTTGTCACGTAATACTCCAATTTATCTGTTGCAGCGATGAATTTGTAATCTGCCGAATTAGCTGTCTTACCATAGATTTCATAGTATTTTGCTCCTTTTGCCTCTGACCAATGTAAATATAATGTATGGTCGTTACCGGCTATTGATTCGGCCCAAAAGCCTACTGGATTATCCGGTACTGTTTGCACATAGGTAAAACCTTGAGGCAAAACAGCATTTGCATAATCGGGATTTCTCACAATTACATCTACTTTTCCCTCTGCATGCCCTGGGGTTGTCACGACAATCGTGTTATAACTTTTCACAATTACATTATAAGCTTCCGCATCTCCAAAAAACACCCTTGCTCCTTGTCTAAAGTCATTACCTGTTATGGTTACTGTTTCTCCTCCTTTTGTAGACCCTGTATTAGGAGTAATAGAAGTTATCTTCGGGTTGGACTCTGTAGCGATATACATAAATGCTTCCTTTAAAGTATAACTTCCTCCGTCATCAATATTAAACACTGTCACATCCGCAAGACGGTCTAAGTCTTTCTGCGGGTCTGCGGCAGGAGTGATTACAGTAATAGTATCAGAGGTATTCGCAACTACTTTCGCTTCATAAGCATCAAAATACACTTTAACTTTTTCTCTAAAGTCTTGTCCTTTGATAGTTACATAAGTGCCCCCATTAATACTGCCTTTATTGGGAGTTATAGAGGTTATCAAAGGATGTGAGTTTGGAGATACATACTCTATTTTAAATACAGCAGTTCCTCCATCTGGATTTACTACCTTTAATTCCTTCATGCCTATTTTGTCCACCGGAGGAGCAGTAAATTTTATCATTGTACTGTCTACAACTTTTACATCATGCACTTTAGTTCCATCAATATAAACAGAAGAACCCGGTACTACTAATTTGTCGTTATCATATACAGGAACTGCAAAATCACTTCCTATGATAATACTATAAGTTCCTCCAGCCTTATCAAACTTTGGAGGTATAACTTCTTTAATCTGAGGTTTCGATTGAATATAAGTATATCCATTGTCAATGTACCCAAGCCCTGCATCATAGTTTACAACAGTTACTCTGACTTTTCCAGGCACGTTAGGAGGTGTAATAACTTTTAAAGTTCCATAATCAATATAAGTAACCTTCTCCGCTTTGACATTTCCAAAATACACTTCGGGGCCTATTGGATTGCCGTTTTCATCTTTTAGTATATTTCCATTTTCGTCTTTAGAAATTCTAAAGTCTTGACCATATATGGTCACTTCTTGTCCTCCATAAGTAGAGCCGCTATTAGGTTCTATCTTTGTAATGACAGGCTGGCTGTTGGGCACAACATATGTAAACCCGCTTTCCCCCTCATGAAGTCCATAAGTGTAATTGCCACCATCATAGTTTACAACAGTTACATAAGTTTTACCTGGAACTCCTGGAGGAGTAGTAGCAGTTATCGTCTTTCCATCAGGACTTACAGTTACGTTTGTGGCTTTGTTGCCTCCTATAAATACTTCTGCACCCCTTCTAAAATCACTTCCTTCAATCAAGATAGAAGTACCACCCTTTACTGTACCAAAGTTCGGATATACAGAAGTTATTATTGGGCTACTTTCTGGTACAAGGAAATGAAACTTTTCGGGAGCCACAGCTTGAGCAGTATCAGGATTTACAACTTTTATATCGTAAAGGCCAGAGTACCTCATGTCAGGTATTATTCCTGTAATTGTCGTGTCATTTATTACATACACATTTTCAAGAACAGTATCTCCTATATAAGCTTTTGCTCCTTCGCTATCCCCAGCTTTCAGTGAAAAGTCGCTTCCAAAAATGTATATAAGCGTCCCTTTGCCGCCGTAATTAGGAACAACTTTAGTTATCTGGGGCTTTGTCTCAATCAAAAGATACTCAAATCCATCTACTAATGTCGCTGTACCGCCATCAGAAGGATTTACAACTTGAACTATTTTTTTGCCCAATGTCCCCGGTGGAGTAGTCGCATCTATTTCAGTATTGCCACTTAAGACTTTTGTGACGGTTGCCTGCACTCCATCTATTGTAACTATGCTTCCCTTTTCAAAGTTGCTTCCCATGATTTTGATAGGTGTGCCACCTTTTGTAGGACCTTTACTAGGGTCAACGGAGGTAATAGTCGGATTCTTTTGAGTATCTTTTATCTCAAAAGCATTTTGCAAAGTCACACTTCCGCCTACAGTACCACTTATGCCATCGTAATTTTGAATTGTCACGTCTTGCCATCCAACTGTATAAGGCACTTGTGTTTCAGGTACTATAGCTTTAATCTTTGTACCAATGTTAAGTTTCTTTCCATCTATTATATTGCCATCTTTGTCTTCAACAGAAATTACTTTTAATTGAATATTTCCAATTCTTACATCAGGATATTTAGGCATATACACCCCATCTATGACTGTCTGCCCTACATAAAAATCACTACCTGTTATTGTAATAAAGTTACCACCATATTTTGAACCAAAATTTGTAAAAATATTGCTTATAGAAGGAGCAGTATAGTAATAATAGCCTTTTGAGTAAATTGCAAAGCCTCTATTGGCATCCGCATCCTTATTTACAACTTTCACGTCTACATAACCCAAAGCAGTAGATGGTGGCGAAATAACTGTAAGCACTGACTTATTGTCTCCACCAGTTGTTAAATCTTTAACAGTGGCTAATTTATCCCCAAAGTACACTTTTACACCTGGCCTTATATCAAATCCCTGAATAATCACTGTATCTCCACCGGCATGGCTTCCCGAACTGGGTGATATGCTTAAAATTTGGGGATTTGAAGGCAATGGATTGTAAGTAAATTTTGTAGGTGGAGAACTCTGTTCAGAGTAGCGCATGACTACATTTCCATTAGCATCTTTTATAGTCGTTTCCACTGTAACAACCACATCTACTGGCATATCTTGTCCAGGGGGATTAAGTGTCACACTAGGAGACAACACATTCAAAGTTTGTTGTCCTGTTCCAGGATTGAATATGCTTTTTATCTGGGCTTTGTTACCGCCAAAAGTGGCATAAAGTTTTCTTTCTCTGGAACCTTCTACTAAATTTCCTGTTGCAGGGTCTTTGTAAGTGTAATTTGTATTGGTATAAGTTATCTCTGTGTTGTCAGAATTAGCAGTGTAAATGGACGGGTCATCGCTTCTTTGAAAATTAAATCCCCATAGTGTTACATCTGTGTTTCCGTTTTCATATCCGTGGTCGGGATTCATATCAACAACTACCATAGTATCTTCAACAGCAAGGTAGAAAAATCCATTTTGTTTGGTTACAGTATACCCTGTAATAGGGTCAACTAAACTCACATCCACAGGACCGGACTTACTGTAAGGAGGCGTAGTAACTTGTATAGCACGCTGATTTGCTGTAAGGCCAGGCAAAGTGATGCTTTGTACACTTTTTGCTACAACCCCACCGAATTTTACTATTAAATCTTCTCTCAAATTTTGTCCTACAATTATAACTTTTGTTCCTCCTGATACAGAACCTGCATTTGGAGTAATATTATCTATAGTAATTACAGCAGGTGTAGGTATTATTTTTAAAGCATTCACAAGAGTAGCAGTAGAACCGTCAGCTGCGACAATATCAATATTTTGATACTCAAGTGTCGTATCTTTAGGAGCAGGAACCTTTACAGTCATTTCAGTATCGCTTACTATATTTACATCTGAAGAATTTACAAGATTCGCTCCTACATACACTTTAAATCCGCTACCAAGAGTGGAAAAACCATGACCATATATAGTAATTGTATCTCCTACAATGACAGTATACTGAGATAATCCTGTTATATCTTGATTTACAGCATAAATATTCGTTTGCACTGTATTAGAACGCCCACGGTATATATTTGTGACATTTACAGTGTATAAAGTTGTAGGGTCTATGTTAATGTTTTGAGGAATAGTCGTAATAAGCACAGAACCGCTTTGCGAAACAACTGAAGCTGTTTCTCCGTTGATCTGAGCTAATCCTATGTCATTTAAATAACTTCCTTCCATTCTTATATATGACTTTGTAGTTCTGCTTATAATATTGCCATTGGAATCTTTGACAAGTGTAATAAAGTTATCAAGAGCTACTTTTGAAATATATGGGTTATTTATATATGTAAAGCCATTAAATATAGCTGCACTCTGTCCGTCACTTCGCTGAACTATTATAGTATAAGGAGTATCTGGGCTAAGACCAATTTTAGACGCTGGGGGAACTTTTGCATAAATTGTATTTTCATTTGCACTTAGTATTGTGAGCTTATTGGAATCTATGGGTGAATCAATGTAAACTGCACTGACAGAAGAGACCACATTGCCATTTGTGTCGTATGTAACAAAACCGCTTCCTGTAATTTTTATGTCAGTGTATTGGTCAACAGGACCTTTAGCAGGAGATGCCATTGTCCCATCTAATCTCAAAGAAGCTACCGATGTTATATTTGGAGAATATGCTCCATATGCTTTCGACATATTTCCCGGGAAAAGTGACAATATCATGCTTACAGCAATAGCCAATGACAAAAATCTCTTCATTCGACATGCTCCTCTCAGATTTATGAATAAATGGTAAAATGTTCTATGTGAAACAATTCTCAAAAACCCCTCTAACCTTATTTATCGGCATTTTAAAGGCTAAACTTTAGCAAAAACAAAAAAATAGCTGCTTTAAAGCAGCCTATATTGGGTTGGGGGTGCAGAATATATTAAATTTTATGGGGAAAAGGGGAATCATTCTTACAGTTTAAATTATATTACATTATTTTGGTACTTTAAATAGGACTTAAGTCTCATTTTTTGTTATTTTTATATCTTTTTATACATAAAGCGACTTTTTTATTTTTCTTGTGCTATCACATATCCTATCATTTTATCTCCATCTAAATAGGCGTCGAACCGTCCTTCAAAAATTTTTACTCCTGTGTCGATATATGCCCCTTTTTTAAACCATTCTTCGTTAAAAATGTTATTTTCATATCCATCAAAAACTGGCATATACAAAATATTGTCTACATCTAAATCAGCAAAAAAGTGTGTACCATAAGAAAGTTCCGGCATAAAATCGCCATTTTTTATTCCAAGTTCTACAATCATAGCGGCATTAGATATCTCGTTGTATATAACAGGTACCCCTAAATAGGGATTGGAGGACCCCCATCTTCCCGGACCTACAAGAATGTATTTGTCTCCTATACTTTTATTGAGTCTACCTATTATTCTCGCAATTTCATGTTTATCTTTATATTGGCTATAAACTTCATGGTCTACGTATACTATATATCTTATGTTTTTCAAGATGCCATTTGTAAGCATCCTATCCCCTTTCAACAAGACACATTTTTTTTCAATATCCTTAGGAATGTGGACTTTTCTGAAACTTTCGTAAGAACTCAATGGTCGTGTTTGAAGAAGATAAAATTCGCCTTTTTTTAAGTCATAAGTGAATTCAATATCAACCGCCATTTCCATCTCTTCTTCGAGATACTTAAATAGTTTAGAAATTATATTAAAAAATCCTTTATGCCTTCTGGGAAAATTTTCAAATGTAAAGATATATTTATTAGAGGCATCACTGCTATTTAGCATATTTATGTCAAAAATCGCATTTTCTCTTTTTGAATATATTTGAGCAATATCACCTATTTTTTCATGATAAGCTAAAAATTGAGGTGTTTCATTGATGTTATAAGTATCTACTTCTCCTGTGATTAAATTTAATACATCAAAAGCTTCTTGTGAATTTTTGGCAATTTCTTTAGGATTATTTCCTTCGGGCCTTAGTCTCAAATTAGTAAGAGAAAAAATTCTCGCATATCCTCTACCTGTACACTTTGTCCCTAAGCCAAAAACTAATCTCACAACTCCATCTTCTATTTTAATTCTGTCAGTCCACCGTCTGTAGTTTCGAGAGAAGCCTACTCCAGAAACCTCTGGATAAAAGTACATGCCTTTTTGTGAACCTATCAGTTGTTGCACAATTACCCCCATTAATTCTTTTTGATCAGGAGCATGTTTTCTCCTATATGCGACAGCATCTGGGCCATATACGCTTACATAAATCTCTTTAATAGCTTTTTCTAATTGTTTAAGCCTTTCTCTATCTGTACCTTTGTTAGGAATAAAAGTGGTATAATACTTGCCAGCGAAAGAATATTTTACATTATCTTCTAATAAAGAAGAAGACCTCACAGCTAAAGGATAATACATTTTATTTAAAATCTCTGTCAGCATTTTTTTATATTCTGGAGGAAATTTAGCTTCTCTAAATCTCATTTCTACTTCCTCATAAGGAGTATCTTCCGTTATATCATTCAAATTATTATAATCTAAAAACATTTGATAATAATCAGTAGCTATAAAAAAGCTTTCAGGTATTTTTACACTTTGCTTAAAAACATCGTTATATTTTTCTAATACTTCTTCTGCAAAACAAAGTCCCGAAGCTTTCCCTCCAATATGCCCTTCTCCAAAAATTCTCTCATTATTTTTTTTATTCAAGCGAGGATCATAATCTTTATATAATAAAGTCCCAGCCATTTTTTCACCGCCTATTGAGATTTTAACTTTACACAAATTATAACATGAGATTTTTTAGTAAACAACAAAAAACCTCCCACAAAATTTCTTTGTGAGAGGTAGATATTTTCATTCAGAAAATCTTACTCTTTATCTAAAGCTTCAACAGGATCGACATACTCTAAACCTTGAGCATCTGCAACAGGTTTGTATGTTACCATTCCTTTATAAACATTTAATCCTTTTAATAAAGCTTTATTCTCAAGTAGAGCCTTCTTATATCCTTTATTTGCTATTTCTAAAGCATAAGGCAATGTTACGTTAGTTAAAGCAAAAGTAGAGGTTCTCGGAACAGCTCCTGGAATGTTAGGCACAGAATAATGTACTACTCCATGTTTTATAAAGTACGGGTCTTTGTGAGAAGTCGTTCTATCACAGGTCTCTATACAACCACCTTGGTCTATTGCAACATCCACTATTACTGCACCTTTCTTCATCGTCTTTACCATTTCTTCTGTCACAAGCTTTGGTGCTTTTGCTCCAGGTATCAAAACTGCTCCTATCAACAAGTCAGCTTTTTTCACACTCTGAGCAATATTAAAACTATTTGACATCAAAGTTGTAACTCGTCCTCCAAATATGTCATCAAGATATGCAAGTCTTGCAGGATTTACATCCAATATTGTAACTCTTGCTCCCATCCCCACAGCTACCTTGGCTGCATTTGTACCTACTGTTCCCCCACCTATTATTACCACTTCTGCTGGCTCTACTCCTGGGACTCCCCCCATTACAATTCCTCTTCCTTCATTTATGTTGGTGAGAAGATAAGCTCCTATTGTCACCGACATCCTTCCAGCTACTTCGCTCATGGGAGTTAAGAGAGGAAGAGCTCCATTATCTAGTTGTACTGTCTCATAAGCAATCCCTACCACTTTTTTCCTCAATAGAGCTTCTGTTTGTTGTTTATCAGGAGCTAAATGAAGATAAGTAAAAAGAACCTGTTCTTCTTTGAAATAGTCATATTCGCTTGGCTGCGGTTCTTTTACTTTCATTATCATATCTGCTACATCAAATACTTCTTTTGCAGTAGAAAGTATTTTAGCGCCAGCCTTTGCATATTCTTCATCAGTTATGCCACTTCCTATTCCTGCATCTTTTTCAATGTATACTTCATGGCCATTTTTGACAAATGCCTCTACTCCCGCAGGAGTAATAGCCACACGAGCTTCTGCAGTTTTTATCTCTTTGGGAACGCCAATTTTCATATTCTATCTCCCCTTTATCAATCTTTTGCCAAAACCTTTTCAATATATTAATTCTACAAAAATACTAAAAATCCTTCAACAAAAAATAGAAATCATAAAAATTTTTAAGCAAACAACATACTATCTTTTTATTTAGAATGTCCACTCCTTGAAAAATATATCCATCCTCTTCTGTTAAGATATCTTATAAACATTATCAACCTTTCATAAAGAGGCTCAACTTCATCTCCAAATTTTTCTTTTAGTTTTTGCCCTATTTCATAAACATTCCTCTCACCATCTATTAAATTCCATACAGCACTTCCTATTTCATCTAACTCTAAAGTAGTGGTCTTTGGCCTTTTAACAAAAAGCCTCACTGTTTTTTCAATCAATTTGTTATGATGAAATATAAACACTACTTTTCCTTTCCTATTTTCCCATTCTACCTTGTCACTACGATGAGGTACATAAAGCAAGAAATTGTCGCTCTTTTTTCCTTTGCTTTTCATCTCTTCCACCCTTTACAATCAACACTCCCACTTTAGATGGGAGTGTTGATTTTTTAAGCCTCTTCTTTATCATTCTTACAAGTGTATAAATATAGGAACAATCCAACTAACAAGAACATTATTAATGAAAACCACGGTGCAAACGATGAGGTATTTGTAATCCAATTAGAAGCAAAATCTATATTTATCTTTAAAGCCACAAAAGCAGCAATAATAAGTCCCATTAAGGCATCTCCAGCAACAAGTCCTGAGGCAATGAGAATACCTTTTTCCACTTTTTCTTTTTGCAATTTTTCGTTTTTCCTGTAACGTTGATCAACTATCCATCTTATTATACCACCAACTGCAATAGCGGCACTTAATTCAAAAGGCAAATAAAGTCCTAATGCAAATGGCAGTACAGGAACGTGCATCATCTCCGCCATTATCCCCATAAAAACACCTGCTATTATAAAGGTCCAAGGCAAGTCACCTGTCATAATGCCCTTTACAACCATTGACATGATGGTAGCTTGAGGTGCTGGAATATCTTTTGAGCCGAAACCGTAGGCATTATTTAAAAGTATTAAAATTAATCCAGCAAATACTGAGGCGGCTATTATACCAACATAGGTAAATATCTCAACATATTTGGGAGTTCCACCTATAATAAAAGTAGTCTTCAGAGATTGTGCATTTGCTCCAGCTATAGCAGTAGCAACACATACTATACCCCCAATGGTAATAGCTATTACCATCCCTTCGTTTCCAACAACCCCAATAAGTTTCAAAGCAGATGTTACAATGAGCAATGTAGCTATTGTCATACCAGACACAGGATTGTTAGAAACTCCTACCAGTCCTGTAATTCTTGCGGATACAACTGCAAAGAAGAAGGCAAACAATATTGCTAACAAACTTCCTAAGGCAGTAACACCAAGAGAAGGTGCTAACCATGCTACAAAAAATACAAAGGCCGCTCCAAATATTACCCACGTTAAGGAAACATCAATATCTGTCCTTTTAACATCTTTGCCTTTCATTCCTAACCCTACCATTGATTCTCTAAAAGCTTTTACTATCGTAGGAAGAGCTTTTATTAAACTTATGAAACCTCCTGCTAAAACGCCACCTGCACCTATATACCTAATATATTTACTCCATATGGCACCCGCAGACATATCTTTAATAAGGTCCGTAGCAGGGTATACTGGGGTGGTAAGTCCTGCCCCAAAGAATTTTATAAGAGGTATTAACCCTAACCAAGCAAGAACACTACCAGCCAACATGTAAAGTGCTACATCCAAACCAACAATAAAGCCAACACCCATTAAAGAAGCAAGTACATTTACACCTACTTCCGTACTTTCAAACCTCTTTATAACCCAAGAAGGGTTTTCTGACCATATTCCAAAGCCACCAGATAAAAGCTTGTAAATTCCACCTACTAACATGCCTGATAAAACTGTCATAAAGCCTGTTCCACCCTGATTGCTGGTCACAAGTACTTCAGCAGCAGCCATTCCTTCAGGATAGATAAGTTTGCCATGTTCTTCAACTGTCAAATATCTTCTTAAAGGAATTACAAATAAAGCACCTAAAAGTCCACCTACTAAAACGACAAAAACAATTCTAATTAAAGTAAATTGGTCCTCGAATCCCCACAAAATAATAGCAGGAAGAGTAAATATGATGCCACCCGCCAGGCTTTCACCTGTTGCAGCAATAGCCATCACCAAGTTTGACTCTAATATGCTATCTCGCTTAAAAACACCTTTTAATAAAGCCGTTGCTAATACTGCAGCCGGGATAGCAGCACTAATTGTCATACCAGCTTTTAAACCTAAGTAGGCATTTGCAGCAGCAAAAAGTATAGCAAATAAGCTGCCAACTATGACTGCCACAGCTGTAAGTTCTGGAAGTGCTTTATCTGCCGGTATAAAGGGAATATATTCACTACCATGCACTCCACCGTAAGCATCATGAGACAATTTTCTCTTTTCTGAACCTTGTGCTTTGGCCATTTTAATCCTCCTATTCAAAATGATTTTGAACAAAATTTAACAAATTTTGTCCTTTTATGTCATCCCCCCCTCTATTTGTGTTTAATTAAACATTTACATTTAAAAACTATACACAATTTATACTACACTATATTATTCTTCAAAATATAAAAAAATCCTTCTATTTCTTAAAAATTTTTTGTATACAAAAAAGACGCCAATATGACGCCTCTATTTCCTATATATTATTGCTCCAAGATTTTTTAACTTTTCTTCCATTTTTACATAACCTCTGTCAATATGATAAATATCATTTATTTCAGTTTTACCTTCTGCAATAAGTCCAGCCAATACTAAGGCTGCTCCCGCTCTTAAATCCGTTGCTTTAACTTCTGCACCTGTCAAATGATCTACTCCTGTAACAACAGCACTTCTTCCTTCTATCTTTATATTTGCCCCCATACGCTTTAGCTCATCCACATGCATAAATCTATTTTCAAAAACTGTTTCTATTATAACGCTTGTCCCTTTTGCCACTGTCATCATAGCCATCATTTGAGCTTGCATATCTGTAGGAAAGCCTGGATAAGGAAGAGTTTTTATGTCCACCGCTTTATAATTTTTAATTCCTTTGACTCGCAGTCCTTTAGGTTCTTCTGTTATCTTAATTCCGCATTCTGTTAATTTCGCAATTATAGACCTGACGTGATCCACTATGACATTTTCTATAAGAACATTTCCTCCAGTCATTGCAGCTGCTACCATAAAGGTCCCCGCTTCAATTCTATCTGGTATGACAGTATGCTCAGCCCCTTTTAGCTCTTTTACTCCTTCAATTCTTATTGTATCTGTACCAGCACCCTTAATATTCGCTCCCATCTTGTTGAGAAAATTGGCAAGGTCAACAATTTCCGGCTCTTCCGCAGCATTTTCTATTATAGTAACTCCTTCTGCAAAAACTGCCGCCATCATGATGTTTTCTGTAGCCCCAACACTTGGAAAATCTAAATAAATTTTTTTGCCTGTCAATTTTTTAGCTCGTGCTTCTACATAACCATGTCCTATAGTAATATCTGCTCCCAAAGTTTGAAATCCTTTCAAATGCAAATCTATTGGGCGAGAACCAATAGCACACCCACCTGGCATAGAAATTTTAGCATGCCCAAGCCTAGCAAGTATAGGTCCCATCACCAAAAACGATGCTCTCATTTTTTTTACTAAATCATAGGGGGCTTCTATATCTTTAATATCTACTTTTACTTTTAATTTCTCATTCTCAAAGTCACATATAGCACCAAAATGCTTAATTAACTCTATCATGACATTAACATCTTCTAAAGTAGGTATGTCGTCTAGCACTATTTCTCCTGATGATAATAAAGAAGCGGCAATTATAGGTAATACAGAATTTTTAGCTCCACTTATTTTTACACTTCCTTTAAGGGGTGGACTTTTTTCAACAATAAATTTCGTTTTTATCACCCTCTTTTAATATTCTATAGCTATAATAGGTGTTGCAACCCACAAATAAGTCTTATCATCAAAAGAACTATATCTTATTGCTACGTTTAAATTTATTTTTTCACTTCCTAATTTAATATATTCTTTTAATTTGCTCGAATAAGCAGAAACACTTATTATGTTTTCATCTTCCATTCCTTCTACTTTTTGTGCATGTAATTTGTCAAGTACTAATTTAACTATACTACTATTTTTTTCTTTATTCAACTTACCTTTAAAAGTTCCGACAAAACATACTGTTACCTTAGGTTTTAGCTTGAATATTTTAAAAGTATTATTTATAAGTGCCTTCTCTTTTAAAGCATTGTCATAACCGTTAATAAGATATTCGTCTATTAACATATAAGTTTCGCTCTTTGAACCATTTTTTAAACTTTGAACTGCTATGTTTATATGTCTAGTGTTTTCCGTATATTCCACTTCCACTTGTCTAAAATTGTTTTCTTCAATGCGAGATATTTTGGTTTTTTGCTTATTGATATTCATGTTTTTTATCGCTATTTCGACATATTCATTTATTTTGTAAAAAGATGTAAAATCATTGTTAATCTTTGCCCATGCGTTTATATTTGCATATTCATATTTTGCACCCGTATTTAAGAAAGTCCTCTTTACAAGTTCTACATTATCATCAAAAGAAAGAAAAGCTTGTCTTTGGACACTCAATGAAAATAAAACCGTAAAAATTATTATTCCTATAGTTATCTTTTTAACCATACCTCATACCTCCGCATATACTTTTTTAAAAAGAACAGGCGGTAAAATATCAGCGAATCCACAAGGGGGAGAATGGATCCGCCGATTTTTACCGCCCTTCTATTTTTAATTATTAACGGAAATAACAAGATTTATTCATCAATCTAAAAAATTTCATTATTTACATAATAGGAAAAACGGACATCTATTAGAAATAATTAGATAAAAAGAGAATAAGTCAGAAAAGGTCAGATATGTGTAGATAAATTTTCCTGGTGAACTTTTTTAGTCAAATAAGGTCAAAAATCAAATTTGTTTTATAATTTTTATAAAGTAAAATTATAAGTGGAAGGAAAAATCTCTCAAAAAGGAGGTGTAGTATATGTTCTGGGTAACACTTATTGTAGTAGGACTTATATCTAGTCTTGTATTTCATCCTTTGTTCAATTCCAAAGCTGGAGAATCTTACGGCGAAAAGCTAAATAAAATCTACGGAACATACTGGGCAGCACTAGTTGCACATCTAATAGGAGCATGGCTTGGCGGCGCTTATCTTGGCAAATGGGGCTGGATAGTCGCTGATTACAACGTAATAGGTGGATTCATTGGAGCAATAGTAATTGGTTTTTTGTGGTACCTAATCGCTAAAAGTCAAACAAAAGCAGAAGCTAATAAATAAAATAAATTCATAAAAGCGGGGTTTACTCCCCGCTTTTATATTCCTCTGGCTTTGTGTCACTCAAGTTAAACGCATATTTTATCGCCTGAATTATTCTCAAAGAGGCTTTACCATCACCATAGGGATTTACCGCATTAGCCATTTTATCATATTCTTCCTTGTTTTCAAGAAGCAATGTTCCTTCATTGTATACAACTTCCTGTTCTGTTCCAATTACTTTTACTGTCCCTGCTTCAACAGCCTCCGGTCTTTCTGTAACATCTCTCAAAACAAGCACGGGTTTGCCCAGAGAAGGTACTTCTTCCTGTAAGCCCCCCGAATCAGTCATCACCATATGGCATTTTGCCATGAGATTGTGCATTTCGTCTGTATCAAGAGGGTCCAAAAGAAGCACATTGCCAAGTTCCCCCAACATGCTAAATACAGTTTCTCTCACTACAGGGTTTTTATGGACAGGATATACTATATAAACATCCTTGTAATTTTGAGCAATCCTTTTGAGGGCATTGCATATATTTTCAAGAGGTTTACCCCAATTTTCTCTTCTATGAGCTGTAACTACAATAACTTTTTTATCATTGTAATCAATTTGGTTGAGCCGTTCATCCCTAAAAACATAATCTTCCTTTACAGTATATGCCATTGCATCTATGACAGTATTGCCTGTAACAAAAATACTTTCTTCACTTACTCCTTCTTTTAAAAGATTCAATTTTGCCCTGCTTGTAGGAGCAAAGTGTAAATCTGTCAAAACTCCTGTAAGCTTTCTGTTTATCTCTTCGGGATATGGAAACCATTTGTTAAAAGACCTCAGCCCTGCTTCTACATGTCCCACCTTAATTTTGTGATAAAAAGCTGCTAATGCAGCAGCAAAAGTTGTTGTAGTATCTCCGTGTACAAGTACAAGGTCCGGCTTTTCGCTATTAAAGACTCTTTCCAGCCCTATAAGGGCAGAAGTAGTAATTTCAGATAATGTCTGTTTTTCTTTCATGATGTTCAAATCATAATGCGGAGTAATATTAAAAAGCCTCAGCACCTGATCGAGCATCTCCCGGTGCTGGGCTGTAACGCAAACTTTTGATTCAAAATCTTTTTCTCTTTCCAAAGCTTTAATAAGAGGTGCCATTTTAATAGCTTCAGGTCTTGTCCCAAAAACAGATATAATTTTTAATGTCATAATTTTACACTCCTTAATATGTTGCAATTATCAACGAGCTTGTGTACCTTTTTTTTGCCTTTCTAAAAGCTCAAGTTTATCTGCACCCCACATTACAAGCAAAATTGAAATTAAAAGGATTATCAGTCCTTTTAATTCGCTACTGAAAGATATCAATATAGCACTTATTCCTAGCAACAGACTTACGCCGTACATTATAAGCACAGCCTGTTTTTGTGTAAGGCCTTTTTCTAAAAGCCTGTGGTGCAAATGTCCTTTATCTGCTTCCATAATTGGTTTGCCGTTTATTAATCTTCTAATAATTGCAAAGGCTGTGTCAAATATCGGAACTCCTAAGGCAAGAATTGGCACTGCAATGGCGATTGCCGCTGCTGATTTTACTGCTCCTTGTATGGATATAGCTGCCAGCACAAATCCTAAAAACATAGACCCTGTATCTCCCATAAAAATTTTTGCAGGATTAAAATTGTAAGGCAAAAAACCTAAAGCAGCACCAGCAATAGCGATTGAAATAACAGCGGTTGCAAATCTGCCATTTAAAAGAGAGACTATAAAAAGAGAACCCGATGATATGACTGCTATTCCTGCTGCCAGTCCATCAAGGCCATCGATGAGATTCATAGTATTTGTAATCCCTACTACCCAAAAAAGCGTAAGAGGAATGGCTACCCAGCTTTTCAGATATATCATTCCATCTCCCAAAGGATTAGAAAGCCAATCTATTCTCACACCACTTATTATTAGTACTACGGCTGCTACAACTTGTCCTAAAAGTTTAATTTTTGCACTAAGACTGTACTTATCGTCAAACAATCCCAAGACTGCAATTATTGTGGCTCCTAAGACTATACCAATGGTTTCAGAAGTTTTGGGCAAAAAGAGTAATATGCTTATTATCGTACCAGAAAATATAGCTAATCCACCTAATCTGGGTATAGGTTTTGTATGGATGCGTCTTTCTTCATCAGGTATATCAATGGCTCCAATCGCAAAAGCCAATTTTTTCGCTATGGGAGTAGCAATAAGTGACACTATAAATGCCACAATAAAAGATAGGAGGTATACCTTCATTTTTTAACACTCCTTGAGAGTTTTTCACTCTATCTTATTCATTTGATTTAATATACACCACTATTATTTTATCACTCAATTTTTACTAAGTCAACATTTGCTTCTTTTAGAAGCTTAAAAGCTAACTCATCGGGGTACTCCTCTTCATATACAATCCGCTTAACTCCTGCATTGATTAGCATTTTAGCGCATATAACACAGGGGCTAGCGCTTACATATAAAGTAGCCCCCTTGGTACTTACTCCATGCAATGCTGCTTGTATAATCGCATTTTGCTCTGCATGTACTCCTCTGCAAAGTTCTGGCCTTTCTCCCGACGGTATTCCTAATTGCTCCCTCAAACAGCCTGTCTCTTCACAATGGGCAAGCCCTGTAGGAGGACCATTATATCCTGTTGAAATTATGTGTTTGTCCACCACCAAAATAGCCCCTACTTGTCTTCTAAGACAAGTAGAGCGAGTTTTTACAACATCTACAATTTGCATAAAATATTCATCCCATGAGGGTCTCATTTGTACATCCCTCGCTATCACTTTGTGCCGAAAAGCCTATCTCCTGCATCTCCTAAACCCGGTACAATATAACCATGTTCATTTAAACCTTGGTCTATGCTGGCTACGTAAATTGGAACCTCTGGATGGTCTCTGTGAACTGCCTCAATCCCTTCTGGAGCAGCTATTAAATTCACCAATTTTATATTTTGTGCGCCTCTTTCTTTGAGAAAATGTATAGCAGCACAAGCAGAACCTCCTGTCGCAAGCATAGGGTCTACCACAATGAGGTCTCTTTCTGCTATGTCGGAAGGCAGTTTACAGTAATATTCTACAGGTTTTAAAGTTTCAGGGTCCCTGTAAATTCCTATATGTCCTACTTTAGCAGCTGGAATGAGTTTTAACATTCCATCCACCATTCCTAATCCTGCCCTTAATATAGGGATTATTCCTAATTTTTTCCCTGCAATCACTTTTGTCTTTGCCACTGCCACTGGAGTTTTTACCTCTATCTCTTCAAGAGGCAAATCCCTTGTTACCTCATATGCCATAAGCATAGCAATTTCTTCTACTAATTCTCTAAATTCTTTAGAACCTGTATTTTCATCTCTTATAAGGCTTATTTTATGTTGAATAAGTGGATGGTCAATGACAAATACATTTTTATACATTTTTTACCTCCTGTAAGTTTAAAATTTCTTTTCTAATCACAAATTAATATCATTTGCTATACTTTTTCTCAATTTCCGCTATTTTGTCAATCCTTCTCTGATGACGTCCTCCTTGGAAAGTTGCATTTAACCATTCTTCCACCATCATCACAGCAAGTCCTGGTCCTGTAATGCGTCCTCCCAAGCACAAAATATTAGCATTGTTGTGTTCCTTAGCGGCTTTTGCTGAAAAAACATCTTCTGCATGAGCAGCTCTAATTCCTGGTACTTTATTTGCCGCTATTGACATACCAATGCCTGTCCCACAGACTAAAATTCCTTCGCTGCACTCATGGGATGCAACAGCCTCTGCTACTTTGAGGGCATAATCTGGATAATCGACAGATTCTGTACTAAAAGTTCCAAAATCTTTATAGGCTATTCCTTTTTCATCTAAATACTTTTTTATAGCTTCTTTAAGTTCATAGCCACCATGGTCAGCTCCTAATGCAATCACCATTTTACCCTTCCTTTCTTGTGAAATTTTTGTTATGATCTTTGAAATTAAATCCTCTAACTCTCGAGCTGTCTCTCTATACACCTCTATAGGCATGCCGTAAGGGTCCTCAACCTCTCCCTCTAGCCCTACAAATTCTTTTATAGTAAAAACTTTATTGGAATATTCTGGGTACTTAGAAAGTATGCTCTGTTTATGAGAATTCGACATAGCTAAAATTAAATCAGCCTCTTCTAAATCTTGACGTCTTAAACTTTTTGACCTGTGGTTTGAAATATCTATATTATAATCCTGTTTTAATACTTCTATTGCTTCTTGTGAAGCTGGAAAACCTTCTGGAGCAAATACTCCAGCAGATTTTGCTTCAAAGTCCTTACCGAAAGCTTTCGCTTTGTCATTAAAAAGTCCCTCTGCCATAGGGCTTCTACAGGTATTCCCAGTGCACACAAATAATACTTTCATGGCAATTCTCCTTCAGCACTTATTTCTTTATAACCGGCAGCTTTTTCTAATCTATTCATAATAGCAAGTCCAATTTTGTCATATTCAAAACTTTCAGCAAAAATGACATCTACTCCCTTTTTGTCAAATTGTCGTAAAACTGCAAAAAGATTCTTCGCTATCGTCTCTGGTCTATTTCTATCCCCTACGACAATAATTTCTCCTTTTTCATATTGTGTCGAAGTTTGTACCGTTGCCATTATACCAACTTTTTTACCATATTTCAATTGTTCTTCTGTCAATTCTTGAATTTTTTTTACAACTTTCTCAAGGTCTCCTGTCACTATATAGACCTCCGCGTTAGGAGAATAATGCTTGTACTTCATGCCAGGGGACTTAGGCTTTAAATCTTCCTTTGGCTTTTTTAAAAGTGAAGGATCCACTTCAACATTTCCTATCACTTCTTTAAGCATTTCCAAAGTAACTGCTCCCGGTCTTAAAATGACCGGCACCTTTTCTGTCAAATCCAAAACAGTAGATTCTACGCCAACATCACATTTTCCTCCATCTATTATTACATCTACTTTTCCATACAAATCTTCAATAACGTGAGAAGCATCAGTAGGACTAGGCTTACCTGAAACATTAGCGCTGGGAGCAGATATAGGTACTTCTGCCCTTTTGATTAAAAGATGAGCAATCGGATTTGAAGGCATCCTTATAGCTACAGTATCCATGCCAGCCGTATTAACATAGGGTACTTTTTCTGATTTTTTAAAAATAAGTGTTAAAGGGCCTGGCCAAAATTTCTTCATAAGAGTTTTAGCTTTTTGAGGTACATCTTCGACAAGGTCATAAATCTGCTCTAGTTCTGCGATATGAACAATAAGAGGGTTATCTTGAGGCCTTCCCTTTGCTATAAATATTTTTTTTACAGCCTCTTCATTAAAAGAATTAGCTCCAATTCCATAAACTGTCTCTGTAGGAAAAGCTACAAGGCCTCCTCCTTTTATCACTTTTGCTGCAAAATCAATAAGCTCAATTTCTGGATCATTTTTATTAATGCGTACTATTTTTGTCATTTAAGGCACTCCTTGCATAAACAAAACTTACAAATACTTTGTTATTATTATACCACCTATAAAACCTAATATCATCCCCAAAATAGAAATTTTCCCTTTGTAAATATTTCTGGCCTCAGGAATTACATCGCCACAGGTTACATAAAGCATTGCTCCTCCTGCTATACCCAAATTTAATCCAATAAAATAAGGGGATATACCACCCGTCAAAACTCCAATTAAAGCCCCTATTCCTGTAGGAATCCCAGCTAATACGGTGTATATTACATTTTTATAAGGAGGTATGCCGCCTGCAGAAAATGGCGTTGCCATTGCTAAACCCTCAGGAAAATCGTGCAAAGTAATAACCAACGCGATGTTAATACCTAATGACTGAGATACCATAAAGCCAGAGCCCACCGCAAGTCCTTCAGGAAAATTATGTAAAGCAATTGCAATTCCTAATAATACACCTTCTTTTATGAAACCTCCAGTAATATCCATATTTTCTATTATCATATCAAAAAAAGAAATCAAAATAGCTCCTATTAATATCCCAATTGTTCCCAATGTAAGACCTGCTATATCAAAAGCATGAGGCAAAAGGTCAAAAACAACAATAGAAAGCATTAAACCTGCAGCAGTGCCCATAATTCCACTAAAAAATCTAGCAGAAGGGTTTTTGAAAAAATATGTAGCTGCTCCCCCCAGCCCTGTGCCAATCACTCCAACCAAAGAGCCTATTATCATAGCATTGAAGGCAGACATAAAAACATCCCCTAAATTTTTAAATCTACTTTAAATGTATTAAATCGTTATTGAAGTTATGCTAAGCACAAAAAAATTCGCTCGAAGGTAGGAGGACCATCGAGCGAATAAAGCGTCCTCTATAGAGGACAGCTGGGGGGCAATGTTAAATTGTATGTATTTTGTCACATACTGCTATTTCTTAGTTTAACTTAATAAAGTGTTTTTTTATAATTATAATTTATAACGATTATTTAGTCAAGCACAAAAATTTAAATTATACCTATATTTTTTGATAATACACACTTCATATACTTTTAAGGAATAAAAAATAACAGGTTTCCCTGT
>NZ_AVAF01000083.1 GCF_000445185.1 Thermoanaerobacter sp. A7A | reverse complement strand
AAAGGAGATATTTTGCATCGTCGCTCCGATGTTCCAAAGCAACAAAACTAAAGCTCGACCTTCGGGCTCTGGCAGGGTACCGGGCACAATCGGCATCCATGCCTTAAGGTGCCCGCCTCCGCCATCCATGGCTACGGCCCTGCCTCCACCCTCGGTCTTGTTAAGTTTTGTTGCCGCTTTGTAACAAGTCGCTCCTTATGCAAAATATCTCCTTTACGAAAGTTTGTCTACAGTCTGGAACAGGTTTCCCCGTTCCTTTAATTTAGATTCATATTCTTAAGTTTTTCTGCCTGGTCATTTAAAATTAAAGCATCTATAATTTCATCCAAATCCCCATCAAGAACTTCCTGTAATCTATATAAAGTTAAACCTATTCTGTGGTCAGTGACTCTACCTTGTGGAAAATTGTAAGTTCTTATCCTCTCGCTCCTTTCCCCAGTACCTACTTGGGATTTCCGTGTCTCAGCAATTTCTCTTTGTTGTTCTTCTAGAGCCATTTCATAAAGCTTTGCTCGCAAAATTTTAAGAGCTCTTTCTCTATTTTGAATCTGTGACCTTTCATCTTGGCAAGTCACGACAATTCCTGTTGGAATATGGGTAACTCTGACTGCGGAATCAGTCGTATTTACACTCTGTCCTCCATGACCCCCTGACCTAAATACATCTATCTTTATATCATTTGGATTTATCTCTACATCAACTTCCTCGACTTCAGGCAAAACTGCCACCGTAGCGGTAGAAGTGTGTATTCTTCCTCCAGCTTCAGTGGTTGGAACCCTTTGAACCCTATGAACGCCACTTTCGTATTTTAACCTGCTGTAAGCTCCTTTTCCAGAAATATTTAAAATTACTTCTTTAAATCCTCCGATATCTGTTTCATTGGAGCTCATTATTTCTACTTTCCAACCTTTTTTCTCTGCATACATGGAATACATCCTAAAAAGGTCATGGGCAAAAAGAGCTGCCTCTTCTCCTCCTGCTCCTGCCCTAATCTCCATTATGACGTTTTTCTCATCATTTGGGTCTTTTGGTATTAAAAGAATTTTTATCTCCTCTAATAATTTTTCTTTTTTTTCTTCTAATTGAGAAAGTTCTTCCTCTGCCATCTCTTTAAGCTCTTCATCATTTGAAGACAACAACTCTTTTGTAGCCTCTATATCTTCCAAAACTTTTTTGTATTCTCTGTATTTTAGCACAATATCTTCAATAGCCGCATGCTCTTTTACATACTTTCTCCATTCATTTACATTTGAAATAATATTAGGGTCACTTATTTTTTGACTTAATTCTACGTATCTATCTTCTATTGCTTGCAATTTATCAATCATTATCTCACCTCAAAGATTGATTATACCACATATTATCTGTTGTGAAAACTATAACTTATACTTCGCTATTATCACTCTGTCAATACCCGCCAAATCTTTAATTATTTTTATATCCTTAAATCCACCTTTTTCTAAAAAATTAGTTATTTCTCCTTTTTGGCCATATCCTATTTCAAATCCAATTTTCCCGCCTGATTTCATATAAAAAGGAGCTTCTTTTATAATTTTTTTGTAGAAGAAAAGTCCGTCTTCTCCTCCATCTAACGCGACAATAGGCTCTTTTTTTACTTCTTCCTGCAGTAGCTCAATTTCATTTCTTTTAATGTAGGGAGGATTTGACACAATAAAGTCAAACTTTAAATTTGGCGGAAGATTACGAAAGAGGTCACTTTCTATAAAGAATATCCTATCTAAAACTCCTTGCTTTTCAGCATTGTACTTTGCAACTTCAATAGCTTTTTTGCTGATGTCAACTGCGTACACAGTACAATCTGCAAAATATTTAGATATGCTTACAGCTATAGCACCGCTACCAGTACCTATATCCAAAATTACATTTCCTCTTTCCACCCTTTTTAACACTTCTTCTACAAGAATCTCTGTCTCTGGCCTAGGAATTAACACGTTCTCATCTACAAAAAACTCTAATCCCATAAAATGCTGCTTTTTTACAATGTACTGATAAGGAATGTGAGATTTTCTCATATTTAAAAGTCCTAAAAACTTTGCTAACTCCCCTTCCTCCACTTCATCTTCTCTTTTAATTATTAGATTTATCCTATCCATCCCCAAACAGTAAGCAAGGAGCAGTTCCGCTTCAAGTTTAGGATTTTCGCAAATATTTTTAAGTTCTTTTGTCCCCAAATTTATTGCCTCATATATTTTCAAATTCACGTCCTCCCTCGTCTTCCAAAACACTTTTTAGTGATGCAATAGCAACTTCTAATTGACTGTCATCAGGCTCCCTTGTGGTAAGCTTTTGTAATAGCAAGCCAGGATATACAAAAGCCGTTATTATTTTATTGTCACTTCGCCCTGCTAATTTTATTATTTCATAAGATATACCAGCAACTACAGGAAGCAAAAGAATTCTACTAAGTATCCTTATATAAAGAGTAGGCCATTTTAAAAAAGAAAAAACTATTATAGAAACTATCATGACTATGAAAAGGAAATTTGTCCCACATCGAGGGTGTAAAGTAGTATATTTGCGAGCATTTTCCACTGTCAATTCCTCTTCATGCTCAAGGCAATGAATAGCTTTATGCTCTGCCCCATGATATTCAAAAATACGCTTTATGTCTTTCATCTGAGAAATAAGAACAAGGTACAAGAGAAAAATGACAACCCTCAACAACCCCTCGACAAAATTTATGACTATGGTATTTTTTGTAAATAATTTCATGTAATCCGCTACATATGTCGGTCCGATAAAAAATATGACAATAGATAAAATTAAAGATATTGCGACAGAAAAATACATCAAAACATCATCTAACTTATCTCCAAACACTTTTTGTAAAAATGAATCAAATTTTGAAATATTTTCTTCATCTTCTTCTTCAAAAAGTTCTGCAGAATAAGTAAGGCTTTTTATACCTACGATAAGAGAATCAAAAAGAGCAAAAGTACCTCTTATAAAAGGTAACGAAAAAAATTTATTCCTTTTAGTCAAGGGTTTTACATACTCTTTCTTTATAATTATTTCATCTCCTTTTCTTACAGCTGTCGCTACACTATTGTGTCCTCTCATCATAACTCCTTCAATTACTGCTTGACCACCTATATCAGTTTTTTTCATTATTACACCTCTTTTCTATGTACGGGGAACTTCATGGCATTTTCGACACCTTGCTTCATAGGTTTCATGGGCCCCTACTAAAATGATTGGATCATCGTATTTTGCAGGTTTCCCATTGATAAGCCTTTGAGTGCGAGTAGCAGGATTGCCACATTTCACACATATAGCCGTCAGTTTATCCACAGACTCCGCAATTGCCATTACATCAGGAGTAGGCCCAAATGGTTCTCCCCTAAAGTCCATATCTAAGCCAGCACAAATGACTCTTTTGCCTAGATCTGCAATTTCTCTTACAACATCCACAATCGAATGGTCAAAAAACTGAATTTCATCAATTGCGATAACCTCTGTGTCTTCTTCTAAAAGCTCAATTATTTCAAAAGCTTTTACTACACTAATAGCATTTATATTAGTGCCATTGTGAGATACCACCTTGTCAATAGAATATCTATCGTCAATAGCCGGTTTAAAAACTTGTACTTTTTGTTTGGCAATTTGTGCTCTTTTAATCCTTCTTATTAGTTCTTCACTTTTACCGCTAAACATAGGACCAACTATAACCTCTATAAAACCATGATCCAAAGATCCGTATATCATGAAAACCACCTTTCTTAATGTCAAATTAAAAACAAAAGGTTAGAGTCTTCACCACTCTAACCCCCAAATTATTTTTCCTCTAAATTAAATCTCTTTCTAAATCTCTCGACTCTTCCACCTGTATCTACAATCTTCTGCTGGCCTGTAAAGAAAGGATGGCATTTGGAACATATTTCTACTCTAATTTCTTTCTTTGTAGAACCTGTTATAAAAGTATTTCCACATGCACACCTTACAACCGCATCATGATAATAGGTAGGATGTATATTCGGTTTCACAGCTTTCACCTCTTTCAACCAAAACTCATACGGAGAAATTATAACACAAGTTATACACAATATCAAGATTTATATAATTGTGCTCTTATCATATTTATAAACTCCGCATTAGATTTAGTTCGTATTAATTTTTCAATTAACATCTCTGTAACCTCTGCAGGCGGTAAATTTGACATGGCTTTCCTTAATATCCACATGGCCTCCAATTCTTCTTTAGTAAGCAGCAATTTTTCTTTTCTTGTACCCGATTTGTATATATCAATAGCAGGGAATATCCTTCTTTCTTGTAATTTTCTGTCAAGGTGAAGTTCCATATTGCCCGTTCCCTTAAATTCTTCAAATATAACTTCATCCATGCGGCTTCCCGTTTCAATCAAAGCAGTAGCAAGGATAGTTAAACTTCCACCCTCTTCTATATTCCTGGCTGCTCCAAAAAATCTTTTCGGAGGATGTAATGCAGAAGGGTCAATGCCACCAGAAAGAGTTCTTCCTGAAGGAGGTGTAATAAGGTTATAAGCTCTCGCTAACCTAGTAATACTATCTAAAAGAATCACCACATCCTTTTTATACTCCACAAGTCTTTTAGCGTGCTCTAATACCATTTCAGCCACTTTAGTATGGTGTTCTGGGAGTTCATCAAAAGTAGAATATACTACTTCTCCTTTTATAGAACGTTTCATGTCAGTTACTTCTTCAGGGCGTTCATCAATTAAAAGCACAATGAGAATAACTTCTGGATGGTTTTGTGAAATGCTATTGGCAATTTGCTTAAGTAAAGTGGTTTTTCCTGCTTTTGGCGGTGCAACAATCATACCCCTTTGCCCTTTACCTATAGGAGCAATGATATCTACCAATCTCATGGAAAATTCTGTAGGTGAAGTCTCTAATCTCAATTTCTCATTTGGGAAAATAGGAGTTAATTCATCAAAGGGAATCCTTTTTTTAGCATTTTCGGGATCTTCACCATTTATAGATTCCACATAAAGAATTGCAGAATATTTTTCCCCTTCTCTAGGAATCCTTGTAATACCTCTTACTTTGTCGCCAACTTTTAAGCCAAAACGCCTTATTTGCGATTGAGAAATATATATATCTTTAGGCCCTTGAACAAAGTTTTCTACTCTTAAAAATCCGTAACCATCTGGCAAAATATCAAGAATGCCTTCTGCCACTACATCTCCTTGTGTCTGTATAAGTTCTTTCAATGGATCAGAAAGTTCTTTAGCAATTGGCAAGATGTCTTTTGAAGGCTTTGATTGAGCTTGTAATCCATTTGCGCTATTTTCAGTACTAATAGACTTTGCATAACCATTTTTCGATATGTTAGAATTAGTATTTGAAGTATCATCTGTACTTTTATCTATCGCACTTTCTTGTAATCCTTCTGTTTGCCCTTCATTTAAACCTTCCTTTTTTTTGTTATCCTCTTGAATTAAATTTTCTCCATTTAACTGACTAACCTTTCCCAAAATTTTTTCTCTCAACTCTTGTTTTCTGTACTTCGTAATACTTTTAATACCTAACTCTTTTGCAATTTCCCTCAGTTCCATCAAACTCAAATTTTCCAAAGTATTAATATCAAAATGCAAATGTACACCTCCCAAAAGTAGAATTTTAACAAACTAAGTCCTCATTACCTCATTTTTAAAAAAGTATAAGAGGGAACTTATCTGAAGATAAAAATGAGAATTTCTGCACAACACACTTCTCGCAAAGGATACTTATTAAAAACGCAAAAAGAAAATGCTAAAAGAAATGAATACGTATAATCTTATTCTATTTTATTTATATTTTTTTGGAATGTCAAGTAGTTATTTTCAGTCCCAAAATTTATAATTAACAATTTGTAGGAAATTTATACATAAACATAAAGTATAAAAAGCGGGGATAACCCGC
>NZ_AVAF01000082.1 GCF_000445185.1 Thermoanaerobacter sp. A7A | reverse complement strand
AAATATCTCCTTTACGAAAGTTTGTCTACAGTCTGAAGCGGGGATAACCCGCTTTAAATTATGCTTTTCCTGCTGCTCCAAATAAAATCATCTTTTGTTTAATTACTTCTTTCATCGCATCTCTACAAGGACCTAAAATTTTTCTTGGGTCGTATACTTCACTATCTTTTTCTAATAAATCTCTTAGCCTTCGTGCAAATGCCTGTCTTATATCCGTATCTATATTTATCTTATTTATACCCAAACTCACTGCTTTTTTTATAGCTTCCTCAGGAACTCCTGAAGCTCCATGTAAAACTAAAGGAATATTGAGCATTTCTTTTATCTTTTTAAGTCTATCAAAGTCAAGCTTAGGTTCTCCTTTGTAAGGTCCATGAGCTGTTCCGATAGCTATAGCTAAATAATCTACTCCTGTTTCTTTTGCAAATTTTAAAGCTTCTTGTGGGTCTGTCATGGCCGCTTCTCTTTCATCTACTGTGATATTATCCTCTGTACCACCAATTTTTCCGATTTCAGCTTCAACAGAAACCCCCATTCCGTGAGCAATTTGTACTACAGTTTTCGTCACTTTTATATTTTCTTCGAGGGGCAATTTAGAGGCATCCATCATTACAGAAGTCCAACCATTTCTCAAGCATTTCATGACTGTATTGAAATCTGTACCATGGTCAAGGTGAAGAGCAATTGGAACTGACACCTTTTCAGCCATTGTCCTGACGATCGCAGAAATCGTCTCAATACCAGCGTATTTCAATCCTCCCTCACTGACTTGTATTATGACTGGTGATTTAGTTTCTTCTGCCGCTTCCACAATGGCTTGGGTAATTTCTAAATTACTGGTGTTAAAAGCTCCAACTGCATATCCTTCTTTATGGGCTTTTTCTAATATCTCTATACCTGTCACTAACATTGCTAACAGCTCCTTTATTATAACTGATTTTTAAAATACTACCTAATATTATGTAACTTTACTTTTTCATTATAGCATTTGTTTAAAGCTAGCTCAAGAAAAATATAAAAAGGTACAACCGTACCTTATACAAACATTTCTTGCTTTAGACTATCATAAACTAAATTTTTTAGTGTTATTATGTCAAAAGGTTTAGAGATAAAAGGAAACTCCACAAAAGGCTCTTGTGGCTCATCTGCTGACATTATAATACCTTTCATGTTTGGATGAATATTCTTAACTTTTTTAATAATTTTTACCATATCTTTTGCCATGTGTAAATCAAATAATCCTACATCAGGTCTAAATTTTTCTATCTCTTTGTCAAAATAGCTAATATCACTGTAAGTTCTTACTTCATGTCCATCCATTGTAAAAATTTCTTCTATTAAACTACAAATTCCTTTATTATCGTCTAAAACTAAAATTTTACTCATTTTATGCCACCTTTTGTACCCAAAAATCTTTCTTTTAACACACAATAATTAATATTCTACAAAAAAATAAATATTCCTCTTTTTAAATCAAAAATTTATTAAAAAATTTATGTATTAGTTTCCCCACTTACTTTAAATTCCTGTCTATCTTCTTCCATATTTTTTATCAAATTCCTTTTTTAACATGCTCATTATATACTCGTCGTAATATTTGCCATCTCTAAAAAGGCTCTGCCTCAATACACCTTATATCTCCTGTCCTACAAGCAGTTTAGCATATCCTAGGAAGCAGTTCCCCTATGGGTCTATCTATAATTCTCGAAGTGCCATAAACTGTATTGATTGTAACAAGTTTTGAATCATTCACTTCACCTATTATAGCTGCATCTTTTCCATATTTATCTGATTTCATGATTTCTAAAGCTTCTTCCGCGTATTTCCTGTCAACAACTGCAATTAACTTACCTTCATTTGCTAAGTGCAAAAAGTCAAATCCCATCAAATCACAAGCAGATTTTACACTTTCTTTTATGGGCAACTTATCTTCGTATATTTTAATACCAACACCGCTCATTTTTGATATCTCATAAAGTACTTCTGCCACTCCGCCCCTTGTAGGATCCCGCAATACTTTAACAGCTTTCTCCAAAGTCATAAGTTTTTCTATCATCTTGTTAAGAGGTGATACGTCTGACAAAATTGGTGGGTCAAATTGCAACTCTTCTCTCGCACTCATAATAGCCATTCCATGGTCTCCTATTGTTCCGGAAATTAACACTACATCTCCAGGTTTTGCATTTTTAATTGACACATCTACATTTTCGTACACAACACCTATCCCAGAAGTGTTTATAAATACGCCGTCAACGCCGCTTTTTTCTACGACTTTAGTATCTCCCGCGACTATTTTCACACCTGCTTCTTCTGCTGTTTCAGCCATAGATTTTACTATTCTCTTCAAATCTTCTATTGGATAACCTTCCTCAATTATAAAGGCTGAGGTTAAATATAAAGGTTTAGCTCCTCTCATAGACGCATCATTTACTGTCCCGCACACTGCAAGTCTTCCTATGTCTCCTCCAGGGAAAAAGATAGGCTTTACTGTGAAACTGTCAGTGGTAAGAGTGATATTCCCAAAAAGCAATGCCGCATCTTCCATCCCTTTTATATATTCATTATCAAAAGCCTTTGAAAAAATTTCTTCAATTAAATTTTCCATCATGGTTCCGCCGCCACCATGGGACAGCAAAACTTTATCCATACTTCTCATCCTTTCTTAAGCCCCGTACTTATAGAAAGCCGCACAAGAACCTTCTGAAGAAACCATGCAAGGCCCCACCGGATTTTCAGGTGTACATGCTCTTTCAAACAGAGGACATTCATTAGGATAAATACTTCCCTTTAAAACATCTCCACATCGGCAACCTTTTATCTCGATTTCTTCCCCAATTGGTTTTATATCAAATTTTACCGCCGCATCAAAGTCTTTATACTTGTCTTTTATCCTAAGTCCTGAACCTTTGATCTTTCCAAGACCTCTCCAAATACTATCACAAGGTTCAAAAATTTCATCAATTATCTTTTGTGCTTCAAGATTTCCTTCTTTTCTTACCACTCTTTTATACTGAATTTCAATAGCAGGATTTTTATAATTTTTGAGAAGCATTATAATACTCATCAAAATATCCATTGCTTCAAAGCCGGAAATTACACCACCAACTCCAAATTCTTTAGGAATAAACTCATATATCTTGCTTCCAGTTATTGCACTCACATGTCCTGGAAGTAAAAAACCTTGTACGTTTGAACCTCCTTCAAGAAGTGCTCTTAAAGCTTCAGGCATTGTCTTATGAAGGCAGTATACACTGTAATTTTTTATATTTTTCTCCTTCGCCTCCTTTATAGTAACAGCAACAGTCGGAACAGTTGTTTCAAATCCTATTCCTATAAAAACTACCTCTTTGCTCGGATTTCCCTCAGCGTATTTTAAAGCATCAAGAGGTGAATAAAACACTTTTACCTCTTTGCCTGCTGCTCTCTCTAACTGCAATGATGACTTGCTACCTGGTACCCTTATAAGGTCCCCGAAAGTAGCAATTACAACATTTCTATTAGCAAGTTCTACTACACTATCTATTTCGTTCTGCGCTGTCACGCACACAGGACATCCTGGGCCTGATATAAGCCTTATATTTTTAGGCAAAAGCTGTCTTAATCCAAATTTTGAGATAGCCATTGTATGGGAACCACATACCTCCATGATATTAAAAGGACCACCCGGATTTAAAGCTTCGATTGCTCTTTTTGCCTTTTCAATCATTTCTGTCTGCTGCATCATTTAAAACCTCCATAAGTTCTTCCCAAAGCTCCCTTTCCATTTCTGCTTCTTCTTTATCCACAATGCTTATAGCAAGCCCTGCATGAATCATTACATAATCTCCCACTTTAACCTCTGGCACCATTTCTATCGATACTCTTCTTATTACACCGCCTAATTCTGTTTCTGCAACTTTTCCTTCAATTTTTAACACTTTTGATGGAACTGCAATACACATGTTTACCCCTCCAATTTCTTATTCGCAATAACAGCCTGACCTAATGAAATTCCTCCATCATTGCAGGGAACTTTGCTGTTAGAATAGGCTTCGAACCCTGAAGCAGTAAGCTTAGCCAGTAGTTTCTTTAATAAATACCTGTTTTGAAAACTTCCGCCGCTTAATACCACTTTATTTATACCAAACTCTTTTCTCAACTCCAATGCTAAATAGTGAGTAAACTCTACAATGGAGTTGTGAAATTTTGTCGCAATTATTCTTTTGTCAATTCCATTTTTATAGTCCTCATAGAGTTGGTGTAATATTATTTCTGGATTTATTATATATTCTTCATCGCGATAAACATCAAAATCATAAAAATCATCATTTTCAATTATTAAACTCTCCAGCTCCATTGCACCCTGCCCCTCAAAAAGTACTTGGTCTCTCACGCCAAGTAAAGAAGCTGCTGCATCAAAAAATCTTCCCATACTAGACACATAGGAGGTGTTAATCTTCTTCTCAATTTGCTTTAAAATTAAATCAACCTCTCTAGAATCAAATCTTTCCACAAAATCTTTATAAAAATTTATATCCTCTGAAATAAAACCTAAAGCTACCCTGTAAATCTTTCTTATCGCCAACTCTCCACCTGGAAGTGGCCTGTATTTCAAATGTCCTACTCTTAAAAAATCCTTTAAATCGCATATCAAAAATTCTGCACCCCATATATTACCATCTGTACCATATCCAGTGCCGTCATAGGCTATCCCTATCACTTTATCTGTAATATTATACTCTGCCATACAGCTAGCAATATGGGCATGATGGTGCTGAACCTCAATGCGAGGCAAGTCACAGGACAAGGCGTACTGAGTAGAAAGATAGCCTTTATGCATGTCATGAGCTATTACCTGAGGGGTCACTCTAAAAAGTCCTTTATACCTTTCTATCTGCTCTTTATAATATTCAAAAGTCTTTTCATTGTCCAAATCTCCTATGTGATGGCTTATAAAAGCATATTGACCGCGAGTCATACAAAAGGTATTTTTGTAAAAGCCACCAACCGCCAGCACATTTGCTTTGACATCTTTTTTCAATAAAATTGGCTGAGGGGCATATCCTCTTGCCCTTCTTATAATCCTCTCTGCACCTCCATTAAAGGAAGTTACTGAATCATCTATTTTATTGACTATATCCCTATTGTTTAAAAGAAAAGCATCAGCTATATCCTTTAATTTTTCTAAAGCCTCTTCATTGTCTTTGCAAAGAGGTTCTTCACTGACATTTCCGCTTGTCATCACAATAGGAAAATCAATCTCTTCCATCAAAAGATAATGTATAGGAGCGTATGGAAGCATTACTCCTAACGTATCTAATCCGTCAGCAACACCTCTTGCAAGTTTTTCTCCTTTTTTCTTTAAAAGCACAATCGGCTTTCTCTGACTTAAAAGAAGTTTTTTTTCTTCTTCACTTACAATGCAATACTCCTCTACCTGCTTTATGTCTTTCATCATAACTGCAAAAGGCTTTCCATATCTCTTTTTTCGACTTCTCAAAGTAGAAACAGCTTCATCGTCAAGAGCATTTACTGCTAAGTGAAAACCGCCTATACCTTTAATAGCGACAATTTTACCCCTTTTAAGAGAATCTACAACACATTTTATTTCATCTTCCTGACAATTATCTCCTACAAATTCAAGCTTAGGACCGCAGTCAAAACAGGCTACCGGTTGCGCGTGAAATCTCCTGTCATTGGGATCATTGTATTCTTTTTCACATTTTTCACACATTTGGAATACTTTCATGGAAGTTTTAGGTCTGTCATAAGGAATATCCTCTATTATGGAAAACCTAGGACCACAATTAGTACAATTTATAAAAGGATACCTGTATCTTCTGTCATTTGGGTCGTTCATTTCCTTTAAACAGTCGTCGCAAACTCCCATATCAGGGGACACAGGAACAAATCCGTCATCTTCTTTACTTTCCATAATTTTGAATTCTCTATAATTTTTAACTTCTGACTCTTTTATTTTTATCTCGTCTATAACAGCTAAAGAAGGAGGATTTTCTTTTATTTCTTTTATGAAACATTCTACGTTTTCTTTTTCTCCTTCAACCTCTATATACACTCCAGAGGAATTGTTATATACCATTCCCTTTAGATTGTATTTTTGTGCAATATTAAAGACAAAAGGGCGAAAACCAACGCCCTGTACAATACCAAAAATATTTATTTGTCTTGCCTGAATTTGTGGTACTCTTCTTCTAACCATTTTGCAAACTCACCAAATCCTTCTCCTGTTCTTGCAGAAACTTCAAAAATTGGTGCATCCGGATTTAAAGCTCTTATCCCATCATAGAAGAATTTCTTATTAAATTCAAAAAAGGAAAGCATATCAATCTTATTCAAAACTACAGCTTTTGCTTTGGTAAAAAGTGCTGGATATTTATAAGGTTTATCATCACCTTCTGGAACATTAGCCATTGCCAATTTAAAGTCTTCACCTAATTCAAAGGCAGAAGGGCATATGAGATTTCCTACATTCTCAATAAATACAATACCATCATCAAAAGATAAAGCCTTAAGCGCTTTGTTTACTGAACCAGCATTTAAATGACAAGACCCTCCTGTATTTATCTGCACAACAGGTATATTTCTTTCAGCCATTTTCCTAGCATCAATGTCTGAAGTGACATCCCCCTCAATTACAGCACAAGGCACTTTGAGATTTTCAATTGCCCGTAAAATAAAAGTTGTTTTTCCAGCTCCAGGTGAGCCTATTAGGTTTACCATCAAGATGTTTCTTTCATCTTTTATGGCTTTGTTTTCATGAGCTACATTATTATTAGCCTCTAGTACATCTCTTATAATTACAATTTCCTCCATACTATTCCACCTCTATACTTTCAATGTAAAATTCTTTCCCTTTGTTCACCAAAACTCCTACTCCTCCACATACAGGACAGTTAAAAGTAAAATTAGACCTTTCAAAAATGGTACCACACTGCCTGCACTTAAACTGTGCTTTTATAATTTTAAACGTTAGCTCTGCTCCTTCTGCTACCGTATTTTCTGATAATATGTCAAAATAAAACTTTATACTTTCACTTTCAAGACCAGTAAGTTCCCCTATTACAACTGTAACTTTGGTAACTTTTTTAACCTCTCTCTTTTCTGCTTCTTCCAGCACCATGTCAACCAGACTTTGGGTCACAGACAACTCATGCAATTTATATTCCTTCCTTCTTATCCTTTTCAGGAGGATTTTTAACCTCTTTCTTTTGCATTATGACGTATTTATCATTAGAAATAGGTCTATATTCTCTTAGCATGGTCAGGGACTTAGTAGGACAAGCATCTACACAAGCACCACAAATTATACATGCAAAAGGTTCAAAGCTCCACGTCCCTTCTTTTCTATCTACCTGTATACAATTTGAAGGGCAAACTCTTTGGCATATACCACATAAAATACACTTATCAATATCATTTTCTATATGGCCTCTTGCCCTTTCGAAAGGTTCTCTCTTTTCAAAAGGATATTTTCTTGTAGCCGGTTTGTGAGTAAGATTACTTACTACATTTTTAAGCATATCAAGCATCTACACCACCTACCTTTCAGTACAGCTAATACATGGGTCAATTGTCAAAACAAGCACAGGCACATCTGCTAAAGAACTGCCTGGAAGCATGTGCAAAAGAGATGCTAAATTTGCAAAAGTAGGCGTCCTTACCCTAAGCCTATCCAAGTACTTTCCTCCAGTGGATTTAATGTAGTAAAATACTTCACCTCTAGGCTGTTCGACTCTTGAGATAACCTCACCAGCAGGTAAATTGGGCTTTACTTTTACATTAAGTTCACCTTCTGGCAGCTTGCTTATTGCTTGTCTTACAAGGTCTATTGACTGGAACATTTCTTTTACCCTTACAATTGTTCTCGCATAAGTATCTCCATCTTTTTCTACAATTGGTTCAAAATCTAAGTCTTTATACGCAGCATATCCTGTCGTTCTCATATCAATAGGTACGCCACTTCCTCTCAGAGTAGGTCCTACAGCCCCCAACTTATAGGCTTCATCTTTAGAAAGTACACCAACACCTACGGTTCTTTGTTTAATAGTATAATTATTTCTAACTATTTTATCAAGCTCTTTTAAGCTTTCTTCGACTTCTTTAAGCTCATTAAGTACCCATTTTGCCTGCTCATTATCAATATCTCTTCTCACACCACCAACAATGTTTACAGAAATAATCACTCTATTACCAGCTGTAGCTTCCAGTATATCCATTATCTTTTCCCTTATTCTCCAAGACAACATAAAAAGATTCTCAAATCCAAAAGCATCTGCCAAAAGGCCAAACCAGAGGAGATGGCTGTGAATCCTGTGAATTTCTGCCCAAATAACCCTTAAATATTTTGCTCTCTCTGGTACCTCAACGCCAATCAATTCCTCTACTGCCTGGCAATAAGACTGGCCATGCATAGCACTGCAGATGCCACAAATATGGTCAACCACATATACCATTTGATTAAAATCCTTTTTCTTAACAAGCAACTCAAGCCCTCTATGAACAAAACCAAAAGCCGGGTAAGCCTCTACTACTTTTTCATCCTCAACGACCAATTTCAAGTGTATAGGCTCTGGCAAAACAGGATGTTGTGGGCCAAATGGTATTGTACTTTTTTCACTCATTCTTATCACCTTTATCCCTTCTCATGATTTCTATACTAGCTTGTGGAGAAATAGGAGCGTATTCTCCTAAAAATAGCAATCCTTGAAAGTCAAGTACTAAATTTTTAAATTTTATTCCAAACATTTCATGTATCTCATTTTCTACAGGAAGTGCAGCAAAATATATTTTTGAAATGCTGGGTACCTCTTCTTGTGGAGATACAAAAACATGAAAACTATCCATTTGATAGTCTTTTTCAAAGGTATAAATTATTTTAAATTTACCTTCTTCTTCAAGACATGTTTCAGTAACAAATCTATACCCATTTTCATAATAATATTTCGCTTCTTTTTCAATTTCCTCCAATTTTATTTCTTTAGTCGTAATCATTTTAACACCTCTTCAGCTTTCCCCATTTTTTCATATTTTTCTTTTAAAATCTCAGTCGCTTTATAAAGCCCGTCTATTATAGCCTCCGGCTTCGCAGGACAACCTGGCACATAGACATCTACAGGAATTACTTTATCAATTCCTCCTATAACATTATAAGCTTCTCTGAATACTCCACCAGTCGCGGCACAAACTCCTACTGCTACCACAACTTTAGGGTCAGGCATTTGGTCGTATATATTTTTTAAGATTTCCTTATTTCTTGTATTGACTGTACCTGTCACCACTAAAATATCCGCATGTTTTGGATTCCCTACATTTACCATACCAAACCTCTCCATGTCATAGAGAGGAGTCATACAAGCTAAGATTTCAATATCACAACCATTACAACTGCTACAGTTGTAATGCAAAACCCACGGTGACTTTTTAAAAGATTTTTCAATAAACTCTTTTAAACCCATCACAATCATCTCCTAAAGTAAATATAAGCTATATTTATAATTGTAAACAAAATGCTTATACTCCAACTAAAAGCTAACATCCACTTTACTGTCATTCTTGCCGTTATATTATCTATGACTATATCCATAAAAAATGTCGCCAAAGCAATAAGAGCACCTATTACAAGATTTTGAGACCATAATATAGCTATCATTGCTAGTATTAAAATCATTTCATACCAGTCAGCAATATGAATTAATGCCAGGTAAGGCCCTGAATAATCTGTCAAAATGCCTCTTACCAACTCTTGATGAGCGTGTTCTGATGCTGATAAATCAAAAGGAGATTTCTTTAGCTTTATTGTCAATACTAAGCCCAGCAACAAAAACATCAAAGGTAAATCTAAAATCAATCTGCCATGCGTCATTATTTGCGCCAAATTAAAACTCCCTGTTACATTGTATACCGATATAACAAAAAATATCAGCATGGGCTCGTAAGCCAACATCTGCATAAGCTCTCTTTGTGCACCTACCTGACTATAGGGTGATTTTGTTGAAAGAGCCCCTGCTATATAGAACACAAGCCCTACAGACATGATGAATAAAATCATCAAAAGGTCAGCTTTCAATGCAAAAAGCCCCACAGAAAGAATCGCTGATAAAAGATACATATAGGCAGAAAATACTTGAAAGTCATTTACTAATAGTTTTTGCTTGTACAAAAGTTTTATTACATCGTAAAAAGGTTGCCAGATGGGAGGCCCATATCTTCCTTGTATAAAGGCTGTTAGTTTTCTATCAATTCCAGACAAAAAACCGCCAATAAATGGAGCTATAACTACTGCTGCTATAAATATTACAACTTCATTCAAAGTCATATCAAAGCACCTCCCAGAATTACAGCAATTAAAGCAATAGAAACATAATTAAAATATCTCGTCAATGTTCCCTCATTTGCAAAAGTCGTAAGGTAATAATTTCTTACATTATATCCATTATCCTCTATATAATTAAGCCCTGCCGTATAAGGAGTTGTTTTTACCACAACTTTCGTAGATTTTCTTATAGAAATCAATGAAAGCACTATTGCTATGCCAAGAGTTATGAAAATTGGATATATAGTAAACCCACCAGCCGGCGTATATAAATAACCTCTCACAGCTTTTAGTACAACATCCATTTTCATAGTCAATATCTGAGGCATTACAAGCATGTTATAAAGGATAGAAACTATAAAGCTTAATGCAATAGCTATAGCTGTCAAGCTGTAAAGGGAAATACCAACTGTGGGATTCACATGTTCTTCTGAATGTTGGCTAAAATACGTCCCCGACAAAAGATTTCCTATCCATCTGGTATAATAAAGTGCAGTCAAAGCACTTCCTATCGCTAATATGATGGAAATCAAAATTTGGTTAGCTGCTACTTCTATTATAAGCCATTTAGAAACCAGCATTCCAAAAGGCGCTGCCATAAGAGTCAAAATTCCTATAAAAGTTATTGCTGCTGTTACAGGCATCCTATTTATCAAACCTTTCATATCTTCAATGTCTCTGCTTCCAATGTGCTGTTCTATCGTTCCAACGCATAAGAATAACAAAGCTTTAGACACAGCATGGAATATCAAAAGCAATATAGCTGCAGCAATAGCACTTGAAGTATTGAGTCCAATGCTTGCTATCATAAGCCCTAAATTTGACACAGTAGAATATGCCAATATCCTTTTGGCATTACTTTGACTTACAGCAAGGAAAGCTGTAGCTACGAAAGTAAACGCACCATATATTGCTATAAAATCACTCAACAATGTACCTCTAAAAAGTGGCGAAAATCTCAGTAAAATATATATACCCGCTTTAACCATTGTACTGGAGTGCAAAAGCGCAGAAACTGGCGTAGGAGCCACCATTGCGCCAAGCAACCAGCTCTGAAAAGGCAGTTGAGCAGACTTAGTAAATGCTGCAAACGCTATGAAAAACATGGGTAGAAGTATATACGTAGCATCTTTTATGCTCAATACTTCTGCCAAAGAGGTAGTATTGTAGTTTGTGTAGATAAATATTATACCTAATAAAAGCGCAACCCCCCCCATCATGTTAATCCACAATGCCCTTGAAGCATTTTTAATAGCCTCTTCAGTCTGGTCATGACCTATTAACAGGAAAGAGCTCAGAGTAGTTATTTCCCAGAAGAAATAAATCCACATTAAATTATTTGAAAATACTACTCCATTCATTGCACCAAGGAATACAAGTATAATAGCAAAAAATCTCGGCTGTTTTGTGGGTGATACATGTTTCTCTTCTTCATGATGGTCCATATATCCAAAAGCGTAAATAGCTATTAAAGAACCAACAATCGATATAATTAAATTCATAATGATAGAGAGCTCGTCTACAAAAAACATTGCAACTTCATGTTCTTTTAACATAAAAAACTCAAAGTATATCAAAGGAACAAGTTGTAATACCGCAAAAAAAGTAGCTCTCCATTCTTTAATTTTAAAAGAAATATAAAGCACATAAAACAAAAGAGCAAAATCCCCTATTTTGATAGCCAAATCCATTCCATTGTAATAAGCCGGGAAATTAAAAATATCAGGTACTTTTAAGGTTGCCAACATAATTAAAGATAGTAAAACGATTACACCTAAAGATGTAGCAATAAAAGCCTTTCTAATAGAAGATTGTTTCAAAAAAAGAACAATAATACCCGCTATAATAGGGAATATAATGCTTAACAGTAATAAATTTGACTGCATAAAAACACCTCTCTTAAAATTTAACTAACTACACCTTACATATTGTATACAGAATTCTAATTAATTGATAAACTTTCTACAATAATTATAAAGTTTCATCTGTATAAAGTCAATAACAATAGATAATATTTATCATGAAATAATAATATTTTTTTGTGTTATTATTTTAACAAACTGGATTTTCCCTTATCTCCACTATCACTTAACTCTTCGCTTATTAAAATACATAATGCCCTTGTTTTTTTCTCATAATTTGTTTTATTTCGTCAGAAAAACAGCCCTTCAAGGGCTTTAGCTTATTGACAAAGTTAAAAAATATTCAAGGGCTTTTTATACAAATCAAGCTATAGCAACTTCCTTCTCACCTATTAGTTCTCTCAATTTCTCTCCTGATATAGTTTCTTCTTTCCTTAAAATATCTGCAATCGCTTTTAAAACTTCCAGTTTTTCCTGCAAAATTTCTTTTACTTTTCCTTCTTGGACTTGAATAATTTTATTTATTTCCTCATTAACTTTTTCCTTAGGAACATCTTCTTTGCTTATTATTCCTAGGTCAGACAATCCGGTATATACCAACTTCTTCGCAATATCCACCGCCTGTTCAAAGTCATTAGCAGAACCAGTACTTCTATTGCCCAAAACCAAAAGTTCAGCTACTGTACCTCCTAAAGCCACCATTATATCTTTTTCCAACTGTTCTTTTGTATAAATGAGGATGTCTTCTTTGTCTGTCTGCCTCACAAATCCAAGTGCTTTACCTCTTGGTACAATTGTCACAGTCGCAACAGAACCTGGATTTACTGTTTCGCTTATTATCGCATGTCCCGATTCATGAACAGAAACCCTAAATATCTCTTCTTCTGTAGGTTTTCTATCACTTTTTTCTCCCAATATAACTTTATCTACAGCCTCTTTAAAATGCTTTTGCAAAATAACGTCAGAATTGTCTCTCATCGCAAGAATCGCTGCCTCATTGCAAAGACTCTCTAAATGCGCCCCAGAAAAGCCAAAAGTATCTTCAGCTATTTTTTCGAGATTGACATCTTTCCCTAAAGGCTTATTTTTTGTATGAATTTTTAAAATCTGCAGCCTTCCACTTTTATCTGGTAAATCCACAACTACTTGCCTGTCAAATCTGCCAGGTCGCAAAAGAGCAGGATCTAATAAATCTGGTCTGTTTGTTGCAGCAATTACTAAAATATTTATTTCTCCATCACTTTTAATCCCATCCATTTCCACCAGCAGTTGATTGAGGGTTTGATCATACTCGTGATGACTTTCATTAGTACCTCTTTTAGCACCTAATATGTCAATTTCGTCTATGAATATTATTGCACTATTTTTGTTCTCTTTTCTAGCAAGATTTCTTGCTGTTTCAAAAAGATTTCTAACTCTTTGTGCACCTACTCCTGCATACATTTCTATAAATTCACTACCTGAAGTCGCTATAAAACTCGAATTTGTATATTTTGCAGCTGCTTTAGCTAATAAAGTTTTACCAGTTCCAGGAGGTCCTGTCAGTAATATACCCTTGATAAGTCGTATACCCATTTTAGATATTTTCTCTCTATTTATTACAAAATCCAGTGCCTCTTTTAGTTCTGCAATAGCAGTGTTTTGCCCTCCGATGTCTTCAAAAGAAATTTCCGACTCGGGTTTTATAATATTTTTGCTTCCTGGCATTAACCCTTTATTTTCCATAATATAAGTAAAAAGCAAAAAAGCACCTGCCAGAAAGAGTAAAGGAGTAACATTTATACCAAGAAAAGCCGCAAATATCGCAAACGCGATAGTTATTCCCAGTAAAATTTCTTTGACCATCTAGCTTTCCCCCTTGTAAACCTCACGTGATATTATTTTATATAAATAATGAGAACCATCTCTTAAATCTAAATAGATGTTTTGCTTATCAATATATACATAAGATATTACACTATTTTTACTTGAAATCTCTCTTATTGTATCATACATCTTCATATAATCGCCTTTTTGTATACCTTCGTAAATTGAAAACTGAGAGTTATAATAAACATTATTTAACTTCTCATTAGAATTGTCAATAAGTAAAATATTTATTTTAACAGGGTATTTATTTACCTTGTTTTCTATTTCTTTATAAGTTTCCATTAAATTTTCTACTTCTCCTAATCTAACTTTCATAATATACCCATTGGTATCAGTTGAAATTGTTACCATTTTGACAAATTTAACTGTACTTACATCTTTTGAAATCTTATCGGGCAAAATTTTATTTTGATACAATTGAAAGCCGGCAAATAAAAATCCAAAAACTACTACAAAAGTTATCAAAACAATCTGCCATTTTATTCCCTTGAGCAAAACTCTCACTCCTTGTTTATGATATACTGTATTATATCATATAATATATATCGAGTACAATATTAAAAATTTTGTTTTGCCATTCAGAAGGAGTATAATTAATTATAGAAGATACGTAAAAATAAGGAGGCAAATTTGTATGAGAATAGCTGCTACAATAACAGCGGAAGGCTATATTGAAAAACTTCCCGACGGGCCATATATAATTATTTTTGATACACAAAAAGAAAATACTGAAAAGTACGATAATCCGGGATACTTTCTAAAAGAAGGAAGAAGAAGTGCTATTGTAGATTTTCTCCTTGACAAAAAAACCGATGTAGTAATAACTGTGCCTGAAGCTTTTTGCAGTCTTTCTTATGGAAAGGCAAAACAAAAAGGGCTAAAATTTATACGTCTTGAGAAAAGTTTGCCTTATGAAGAAGTTATACAAAACCTCTCAAAATATGTTGAAAATTTAACTGATACAATTCCTGAAGACGAACTTGCAAAATAAAAAAGCCTCACAAAGAGGCTTCAGACTGTAGACAAACTTTCATAAAGGAGATATTTTGCAATCGGTGCGACTTGTGACAAAGCGGCAACAAAACTTAGCAAGACCGAGGGAGGAGGCAGGGCCGAAGCCAAGGAC
>NZ_AVAF01000081.1 GCF_000445185.1 Thermoanaerobacter sp. A7A | reverse complement strand
GATGCAAAATATCTCCTTTGAATATTTTTTAACTTTGTCAGCAAACTGAAGCCTCACAAAGAGGCTTTTTTATTTGATAGGCCTTACTTTCTCCACAACTTTTTCCGCCAGCTCAATATAAGGAAGTCCCTCAAGTCCATCATCAAAAGCAGGTGGTATACCTACATCGCTTAATTCTCTGACTTTAACCGTTATTGGAATCTTTACAAGTATTTCTGTTCCTAAATCTTGCGCTAATTTTTCTGTTTCCCCTTCACCAAAAATATTATATCTTTGGTGGCAGTTAGGACATTCAAAATATGACATGTTTTCCACAATGCCTATAACTTCTAAATTAACTTTCTTAGCCATATAACCGATTCTTCCTGCTACGTGAGAAGCTGAAGCTTGTGGAGTTGTCACAAGCACAAATTTTGACTCAGGCAATTTTTGCATCACTGTAAGAGGTATATCTCCTGTTCCTGGTGGTAAATCCAATACTAAATAATCTAATTCTCCCCAATATACATCATTGAAAAACTGATCAAGAACTCCTGACAAAAGTGGACCTCTCCATATTAAAGGTGTATCTTCGTCAGTAAAATTACCCATTGAAATCACTTTTATCCCGAATCTTTCTAATGGCAAAATAGTGTGCTCATCCAATGCGTAAGGTCTTTCATCCACAATTCCCAAAAGCCTTGGAACACTAAATCCCAACACATCCGCATCCAAAAGCCCTACTTTAAAGCCTAATCTAGCAAGGGCTACAGCTAAATTAACTGCAATAGTGGACTTGCCTACTCCACCTTTTCCACTACCTACTACTATTACTCTCGTATTTTCAAATATAGGTTTCCTCTCACCGCTAAGCTTTCTTGCTAAATTTTGTCGTTCTTCTTCTGTCATGCTACCTAAATTTACTATTACTTCTGAAACTCCTTCAAGTTTGGATACTTCTTCGATAGCATCTTTTTTAATAGTATCTTGAAGAGGGCAACCTTTCACAGTAAGGTTTATGTCAATTGTAACTTTATCCCCTTCTATTTGAATATTTCTCACCATATCAAGGTCAACTATACTTCTTCCTATTTCTGGGTCATATACCTTTCTTAGAGCGTTTAATACTTGTTCTTTTGTAAGCAACTTTATACCTCCCATTGGTATTTTTTTGTTGACATTTATATTATAATATATAATCATTATTAATAGAATACCCTCAAAAAATTTTGTCGATGCGAATAATATAGTGGGGTGGTTAAGTTGGATATAAACGACAGAGTATACGCAGCTAAAAAAGACCCCTCTGAAAGAGAAAAACTAATTCAAGAATATACCCCCTTTATCATAAAACAATTGTCTTTATTTACAAATAGATATATAGATGAAAGAAACAGCGACGAATTAAGCATAGGCCTTATAGCCTTTAACGAAGCTATAGACAGTTTTGATAATACAAAAGGTTCATTCTTAAGCTTTTCAAGTATGCTCATTAAAAGGCGACTTATAGATTTTTTACGGCAAAATCAGCAAAATACCATTCCTTTGGAACTATATGTAGAAAAAGGCACAGATTATGAGGTAGAAAATAGAAAACTGGAAATGATTTCTTTTGTAAATTTGCTAAGTCTTTATAATATAACTTTAGACGATTTAGTTAAACAATCCCCCAAACACTCAGACACCAGAAAAATAACTACAAAAATTGCTTATACAATTTGTCAAAACAAGAAATTGCTAGAATATTTAAAAAACAAAAAGAATCTTCCTATAAAAGATTTAATAAGTATTTTAAAAGTAAGCCGCAAAACTATAGAAAAACATAGGAAATACATAATAGCATTAGTAATAATTATTTCTGAAGATTTACCTCTTCTAAAACAATACATAAGCCCCGAAAGTGAGGTGGCAAAAATATGAAGGCTGTTGTGGTTCAAAAAGAAAAAAATAAAACTTATGTAATGACTGAAAAAGGAGAATTTAAATGTCTTAAAAATTTGCAAAATGTAAATGTAGGTGAAACTATCGAACTTAACGAGAATTTTGTAGTCTTTAAGTCTACTGCTAAAATTTTAATAGCTGCTTCTATTCTTCTCGCACTAATCTTTACTATTATCAATTTTAAATCAGCAGAAGTTTACGCTTATGTGTATATAGATATAAATCCAAGCATTGAAGTTTTAATAGACAAAAATGGAAAAATAATAAGTGCCAATCCTATAAATGAAGATGGAAAAAAAATCTTAAAAAATCTCTCTTATAAAGGCCTTGACATTACAACGTTTATAAATCAAACAGTTGAAGAATCGCAAAAATTAGGGTTTTTAAAAGAAGATGATGCAGTAATAATTACTACTGTTCCTATTAAAAATTCACCAATTATAAATGAACAAATACAAAAAGCTATTAATAATATTAAAAAGATAAATACTAATGTTCAAATAGAAACTTTAAAATCCAATGAAACTCAAAGAGAGGAAGCTAAAAAAGAAAAAGTCTCTCCTGGAAGACTTATTATATGGCAAAAAGCCAAAGAAGAAGGAATAGAGATACCGAAAGATAAATTAAACAATTCAGAATCTTTTAAAGAATTACAACAAGCTTATACTAAAAAAATAAAAGAAAAAGAAATAGAAATGAAAAATTTCAATCCTCCTAATAAAGAAGATGAAAAAAATTATGATAATAAAAATAAAAGTAGTAACTCATCTGAAATAAAAAACAAAAGCAACAATGAAAAAATTAAAGGTGAGAATTCTGATAATTTCAGCGATTTCAACCAACAAAAAGAAGATGAATCTGAAAATTCTTCTAAAAAAGAATCAACAACAAAAGTAGAATCCCCTTATTGTAACTCTAAGAATGCTGATAAAGAAATAAAAGATGGGCATAATGAAAATCAAAATTAAAAAGAAAAGGAGGTAAAATGCTATATTCAAAAAAATTGATATATTAATAATTCTTTTTGTTATACTATTGTTTACCGCAGCCTGTTCCAAAATATCTTCTTTAAAAAACTTACAGTCTAACAAAGAATTTTCTTTTAATTTTAATGATAAAAAAATTATTGCTACTATTTTTATGGTAAATAACAACACTATAACCGTAGAAATTGATAACAAGTTAAAAAAATATAATTTACTAAAAAATGTACCTGTATATCTCGAAAGCGAAAATATTGGAAAAGAATGTTTGCAAACCGGCCAGTTAGTTAAATTAACATTGAATTCTAAAAATAGCATAACAAAAATTGAGATTCTAAATAATAAAAGTGAAAAGGAAGTGATTCAAATAGAATTAAAAAAGGTTACAAATCCTTCTCAAAAAATAATGTCAATTGTTGAATCTATTAAAAGCAAGCCTACGGTAAAACTAATAGACGAAAATGGAATATATTATGTAATCGCAACTCGCGGTATGATGCGAACAGGTGGATATATCGTAAATATACAAAAGGCTCACATAATAAAAACACCAAAGGATACCATATTAGAAGTTGAAGTAAAATATATAGACCCTTCTCCTGATGCAATTGTGACACAAGCTATAACTTATCCATATGACATAAAAAGTTTTACTTATGATGGTAAAATTACACAAATAAGTGTTAAAACAGATAAAAATATAAATGTTTCTGTTGATATTGATTTAGCCTCAAATGTTAAGTAAAATCCCTCATTGGAGGGATTTTACTTTTGAAAACAATTACTAAAATAAGCATAAAATTTTTGTGAAAAAAGCTAATTGATAAAAGTCCAAAAATCATATACGATAAAGTTAAATCCATAAAAGGGGGAATTATCGTGAAAGAAATAAAAATTAAATTGACTTCCATTGAAAGTGTCAAAAATTTTGTAGAAAAAACTTCAAAATATCCTTTTGACATAGACGTGACTTCCGGCCGCTATGTAATAGACGCAAAATCAATAATGGGCCTTTTTAGTCTTAATTTAGAAAATGTCCTTACAGTAATACCTCACACAACTGATGAAGAAAGCTTGAAAAAATTAGAAGAAGATTTAAAAGAATTCATAGTATAATAGTATAAAAATAAAAGCGTAGAGACTAC
>NZ_AVAF01000080.1 GCF_000445185.1 Thermoanaerobacter sp. A7A | reverse complement strand
TCTCCTTTTGAATATTTTTTAACTTTGTCAACAAACTGAAAAGCGTAGAGACTACGCTTTTATTTTTATATCAAAGGCGGTGGAGTTGGTTCTATAGGCACTACAATTTGTCCTGTCTTCGCATCAATATGCAAAATCCAATATCCTTCATCCATCGCGCCTCTTAAATTTTCCTTAACTGGTTTCCAAACTACAAATCCCGTCATACCACCAAAAGGCTGGTCTGCAAGAGTAAAAAATCCTGGCATTCCATATACAATGTATTTTAATTCACCTTTTTCATCATTTACAAATCCCACAAGATAATGGTCAAAGCTTCCCTCCCTGTAACCCGTTTTAACTTTCCACCATCTATAACCTTCAAAATTTTTTTCAAAAGGCTTTACTTCTTCTAAAAAGCTCACTATGTTGTTAACATACTCTCTTAAATACTTTATATATCCTTCCTCTGTTTCTTCCTCAAACTTAAAAGAAGTTTCAGGTCGTTGTGTATCAGAATAATCTGTCAATACCTCAGAAGTTTCTTCAGATGCAGGAGTTTCAGATTGAACCTCTTCCAAAACATTTTGTGAAGTTTCATCTTTTTCAGTTTCATTTTCCGCACTTTCATACTCCTGTGGTATCGCAGTTTCAATTTCTCTTTGCTTAATTTCTCTATCATTCTTATCACTCTTTTCTGCTGGTGTTTCTTCTTTTACCTTTGATAAATATTTTTTATAAGCAGCCTTCCAGTTTGTTGTTTTTTTATTTATAACAGATGCCAAAGGCACTAAAATTTTTATGCCATCATGGGCTTCTATAAATGCTACAGAAAATTCCTCCCAACTAATTCCCGAATCTTTTACATCCTCTACATTGAAAGTCCATTCTCCTCCACCGCGTCCTTTATCATCTACTTTTATTGCTCCAAAATCTACAACAGTAACTTCTCCCTCGCCTTTTAGCAATTTCACATTATAGGAATACGTGGGATTAAGATTTTGCAAAGCCGCTGTTATTCTTCCTCTGTTCCCCCTAAACTCCACTTTTAAATAACCTGTCACTTCTTTTCCTTCAATAGAACATCCCTTGTCTTCTTGATTAAAGACAACATAAAACCTTTTATATATATTTATTGGCATTTATTCTTCCCCCTCATTTATCTTAAATATAACTTTGCAATATATATTATGAAAAGAGGGGGATTATTATTACTGCTTTGTCAAATCATAAATAACATTTGCCAAAGCAGCAAACTCCTCTATACTAAGAGTTTCTCCTCTTCTTTGAGGTGATAAGTTTGAAAGAGTAAAAGCTTTATCTATAATTTCTTTTGGAATTCCTAAAGTTTTTAAAGCATTGGACAAGACTTTTCTCCTTTGTCCAAAAGCAGCTTTTACCACGTTAGAAAATAACCTTTCATCTTTTACTTCAACTGAAGATTTATCAAGTATCTCTAATTTAACTAGAGAAGAATCTACTTTAGGTGGAGGAACAAAAACAGTTGGGGGTAAGTCAAAAAGCATCTTAGACTTTGCTTTGAAATTTACAAAAACTGTAAGTATTCCATAGTCCTTAGTACCCGTCAGAGCACAAATCCTTTCAGCAACTTCTTTTTGCACTAGTACAGTTATTTCTTTTACAAATTTACAATCTAAAAGCATCATTATTATAGGAGAAGTTATGTAATAGGGAAGATTAGCAACTACTTTAAAAGGTTTCCCTTCAAAATATTCATTAGCTATTCTATTTAAATTTGCTTTCATTATATCCTCATTTATGACAATTACATTGTTATAAATGTTAAGTTTTTCTTTTGATACGGCATAAAGTTCTCTGTCAATTTCGAAAGAAATTACTTTTTTAACTCTTTTAGCCAACTCTTCTGTCAAAGTCCCTAATCCTGTTCCAATTTCCAGTACAAAATCTTCAGGAATAACTCCCGAAGCAGTCACAATTTTTGTTAAAATATTTTTGTCAAAGATGAAATTTTGTCCCCATTTTTTCTTTACTTTAACTCCTTTTACTTTCATAGCTCCACCTCAAAAAATAAGACAGGGAAACCCTGTCTATTTTAAAATATAAACTTTCACGTATCTTCTTCCCCATTTAATTGTTTCCTCAAGAGTCGGGAAGAAAACATCAATTTTATCCCCTTTAATAGCTCCACCTGTATCTGCAGCAATTCCAAATCCATATCCTTCTACGTAAAGTCGTGTGCCCAAAGGTATAACCCTTGGATCTACAGCTATTACTCCCCTTGTAGCTTTCGTACCAGTAGCAGTTATCCCATAATTGGGATCTCCTGGTTTTTTGCCGGTATCTGCTACGCCATTAGTATAAGCAGTAGCAACCATAGTTCTAATTTCCCTATATCTAAAAGTCTCTCCTCTTGAAGTAGTAAAAACCCCTAGTGTTCCAACATACACAATTTGGTTTATCGGATTTTTTATTATCTTTTCCTCTATTATATTTTTTGCTACCTCTTTGCCATTTTCATAAGTAACTTTCATCACAATTTGTTTTTTCCCAACTTCTCCTTGTTGAACTACTCTTACTTGGCCTCTTTCCATATTGTCATTCTTTACTGTCTCTGTTTGATATGGTATATCTAGCTCTTGAGTAACAATTTTTTCTGTTACTTTTGTAACGTCGATGTACATGTACCTAAACACAGGCGTATCTAAACTCATATTTACTTTGTCCTGTGGTCCTAAAGTTATACTATTTTGTTGAAGTACTTCTTTTACATTAGATGCAGCAGTGTAAATACCCTTTGCTTTTCCACCCACACAGATAGTGATAGGAACTGCTCTTTTGATAGTCACCTTCATACCATTTTTTAAAGCAGTGTCTAAAGAAGGCGTTACTACATCTTCTTTTCTTAGTTTAATTCCTTTCTCTTCTAACAAATCTTTAACTGTTGATTTAAATGTTGTAACAACTATTTTTTTATCTTCATCCTGAAGGGTTATTTCCTTTTTTAAGCTTGCGTATGTTATAGCTCCGACAATCAATAATAGTATGGCAGCCAATGTTAGAAGAGCAACTGGTTTTTTAATTATTTCACCAAGTCGCTTTCTAAAATCGTCTGTATCCATCCCATAACCTCCTGTTAAAAATTTAATTTAGGGGAGTCGTAAGTAATTTTAATTCAATTAAATTGATTTGTCAAACTTTTATACACAATTTTTCATTTATGGTGAAATTAAACTTAATGATATTATACGCATTTTTTTGTCTTTTGATACCTTCCCTAAAAACAGGAGATTATTTTTTTTAAAATTTTTATTTGATATGGATGTTAAAAAGTTTCATGGCATTTTCAGCAGTAATCCTACAAACCTCATCACAAGACATATCTCTTAATTCTGCTATTTTTTCTGCTACAAATTTCACATACACCGGTGTATTCCTTTTTCCTCTATAAGGCTCAGGAGTAAGATAAGGACTATCTGTCTCAATTAAAAGTTTTTCGATGGGAACAGCTTTTGCTACTTCTTTAGGTTTTTTTGCATTTTTAAATGTCACAGGCCCCCCTAAAGAAATGTAAAAATTCATTTCAATTACTTGAAAAGCCATTTCAACACTTCCCGAATAACTGTGAAAAACCCCTATTAAATCTTTTGTCCATTCCTGTTTTAATATATCTAGTATATCTCCATGAGCATCCCTATCGTGTATTATTATTGGAAGATTTAGCTTTTTCGCAAGCCTTATTTGTTTTATAAAAATCTCTTTTTGAAACTCTTTGGGAGGGTCGTCGTAATAATAATCTAACCCTATTTCTCCTATTGCTACAACTTTTTCCTGTAAAGCTAATCTCTCTATTTCTTCCACTTTGTCAAATTCCCTTTGTGCATCATGGGGATGAATTCCAACAGAAGCATATATAAAGTCATAGCTATGAGCTAGCTCAATAGACTGTTTAGAAGTTAGGAGGTTAGACCCCACATTTATTAAAAATGTGAGGTCTTTTTTACATTCTTCAATAACTTTTTCTCTATCTCTATCGTATTTTTCATCTTCAAGATGAGCGTGAGAATCTACCAACAATTTTATCACTCCTTAGCTTATCTTTGCCCCACTTTCTATATCTTTGTCCACCGTAAGAAGGGACATTTTTCCTTCGGTAGATGCTGCTAAAAGCATTCCTTGAGACTCAATACCCCTTAGTTTTTTTGGCTCTAAGTTATATACAATAATTATTTTCTTTCCCACAAGCTCTTCAGGAGTGTAATAACGAGCAATTCCTCCTACAATTTGCCTTGTCTCCTCTCCCACTTTAAGCTTCATCTTTATAAGCTTGTCAGAGCCTTCCACTTTTTCGGCTTCCAAAATCTCTGCAACCCTAAGCTGAATTTTTGCAAAATCCTCAATAGTGATATAATCTATCTTTTTCTCTTCCTTCTCTGCTTTTTCTTCTATAACATTCAGTTCTTTATTTACATCTATTCTGGGGAAAATAATTTCTCCTCTTTTTACTTTTGTACCTTCTTTTAACAAGCCAAACTTTAAGCTCTCCCAAGTCGTCAAATCTTTTTCTATTCCTAATTGTTCAAACATTTTTTGCGGGGTATTTGGCATAAAAGGAGATACAAGTACTGCAATAAATCTCAAAGCTTCCGCTAAATTATACAAAACAGTACCCAATCTTTCCTTTTTGCTTTCATCCTTCGCTAAAACCCAGGGCATTGTTTCATCAATGTACTTATTAGCTCGTCTTACTAATTTCCATATTTCAATTAAAGCGTTGGAAAACTGAAGTTTATCCATGTACTCTTCAACAGTTTTAGGTAGATTCTGTGCAGTATTTATAAGGTCATCATCTACTTCTTCTTTTTGTGAAGGCTTTGGCAGAATGCCCTCAAAGTATTTTTCAATCATTGTAACAGTCCTACTCAGCAAGTTTCCAAGGTCATTAGCAAGGTCTGAATTTATTCTGTTTATCAAAGCTTCATTAGAAAACACTCCATCCGCCCCAAAAGGCACTTCTCTCAAAAGAAAATATCTTACAGCATCCACGCCATATTTCCTAACCAGCTCTTTAGGGTCTACTACATTGCCTTTAGATTTTGACATCTTGCCTCCTTCCAGTATAAGCCAACCGTGTCCAAACACTTTTTTAGGAAGGGGCAAGTCAAGAGCCATAAGCATTGCTGGCCATATTATTGTGTGAAACCTCATTATCTCTTTTCCAACCAAATGAACATCTGCTGGCCAGTATTTTTTAAAGTCGTCGTCATGGTCCGTAGAATATCCTAAAGCAGTTATGTAATTTGACAAAGCATCTATCCAAACATAAATCACATGTCTTGGGTCAAAAGGTACCTTTATACCCCAGTCAAACGAACTCCTTGAGACAAACAAATCCTCCAAACCTGATTTTATAAAGTTTATCATCTCATTGCGCCTTGACTCAGGCTGTATAAAATCAGGATGTTCATCATAATATTGTAACAGCCTATCCCCATATTTAGACAATTTAAAAAAATACCCTTCTTCTTTTACCCTTTCTACTGGTCTACCACAGTCTGGACATTTTCCATCTACAAGCTGGCTTTCTGTCCAGAAAGATTCACAAGGAGTACAGTACCATCCTTCATATTCACTTTTGTATATATCTCCTTTTTCATACAATTTCGTGAATATTTTTTGTACTATTTCCTCATGATATTTATCGGTTGTGCGAATAAATTGGTCATTGCTTATATCCATTGTCTTCCATAAATCTTTTATCCATTCAACTATCCCGTCTACATATTCTTTAGGAGACATCCCTTTTTCTCTTGCTATTCTTTGAATTTTTTGCCCATGTTCATCAGTACCGGTCAAAAACTTGACATCATATCCGGTAAGCCTTTTAAATCTTGCCATCGCATCTGCAGCAACTGTAGTATATGAATGACCAATATGTAATTTATCACTGGGATAATAGATAGGTGTCGTAATGTAAAAAGTCTTTTTCATATCCATCCTGGTTACCCAAACTGTACAAAACTGCACAGTTCAGATAGCTGGGGTATTTGTAGTCCGCCCTTCAGACTTTCCCAGCCCCAGCAGGCGGTATTTGGGAAAGCCATAGCCCCTGCCCCAAGAAGCAGGAACTTGCGCCCTTAAGGGCCTCTCCACTTACCCTGAATTAATAATTCCTTCAGGGTAGAGAAGTCTCTTTTTACCTTCTCAGGAGAGAGTGGCGTTACCACCGCTACCTTGAGAACTCGCCAGAAATCATAGGTACTAAAACTTGTTCCATACAGAGGTCTTAGCACCTTTCCTGGCTCACTCTCAAGGCTTTGTATGAGTTTTATTGCTTTGTTTATCTCTTTTAAATGCTTTTTCTTTATATGTATGTTTTTAACTGTTTTCTTTACATGCTCTTTTAATTCTTCTAATTCTTCTACAGTCAATGCGTTGAGAAACTTTATATAATTGTCTGGTATCTTTTCTTGTAGTCCTAATCCTCTTCTTGCTATTACATAGGCTGCTGCTATATCTTTTGTTATCATATACTGTGGAGAATATTTTAACATCCCTATTATTGATGTGTAAGAAGGGTCTACCTCTATTACTTCTATCCCTTCTCTTTTTGCCAGTGTTTTTATTTTTGAAAAAAGTGATTTATAGCTAAAGTTATGTCTTATTCTTCTTGATTTTCTCCCTGAATAGTCCCCTCTTTTACCTTTTTCTTTTATTTCTAATTCTTCAATTACTATTGCTTTTACTTTTTCTTTTGCTATTTTTACTATTTCATGAGCATAGTGCCATCTGAAATATTCTTTTTTGTCTTTGTCTCCACTTGCAAGCTCTGGCATTGCTATACTGCCATAACTTATTAGATTCCCTTTTTCATCTACTTCTGCCCATGATATGTTGTCTGGATATGCGTTTACATCTATTCCTATGACTCCTTTTTCTTTTGTTATTTTTATTTCTGGATATTCTTCTTCAATAGCAAAATAGGCGTATATACTGCCATTTTTGAGTTTTAATTCTACAGAGTAAGGTATGTTTGATTCTGCAATTTCCTGCAGAAGTTCTTCTCTTCTCTTATTCTTTTTGTAGCCTGCTTCTATTCTGGCATATACATATTTTCTTTCCCCTACATTTATCCTTAAGAAAGTGCCATTTTTTCTTACTTCTATTCTTGTGTTGAGATTTCCTTTTTTGCTTTTATCTCCTCTTGAATAGAGTTTCCATTTTCTTTTCTCTTGCCATTTTGTTTTTAATTTTTTATACTCTTTCCCGTTTATATGGCGCTTTTTTAGTTTTCTAAATAAGTCTCTTCCTCCAAAAATGACTTTCTTTGGATTGTTGCCTAATTGTCTAGATGATTCTAATACACCTCTTGCTTTCATTATTGCATCATCTACATATCTTGAGTTTAAATTGAAAGTTTTCGGAAGGTCTCTTTTTAGTGTTTTTCTTTCATAACCTTCTAAAAGCCTTTTGTATGCAAATCTCATGCAGGAGGACCATCTTCTCATTAAGTCTAATACTGTTTGTTTGTCTTGTTGGTTTGGAAAAATAAGTTTAGCCTGTATTACTATCATGCTTTTTGCCACCTCTTTTGTCCGTAAATTCTTGCTGCGAAAGATGTTATTATTGATATTAAGTCCTCTGCTAGCTCTTTAGTCCATTTACTTCACTTGCTATCTTATGTATGACTTCATACTGCCATTTTCCTTCCCTTTGGTGTCCTAACTGGGGTTATTAATCCTTCCTTTTACCAGTTTATTAATGTAATTCTCACCATATCATACAGCTCTTTAACCTTTTTTATAGGTAATAACATTTGTCATCACCTAATTAAAATTATGTCATTTTTTACTACTAATTTCAACTGTTTTGACCTCCTCTTTTTTGTAAATAAAAAACTCGCCCCCACATAAGGGGCGAGATTGTCGCGGTACCACCCCTCTTCACATGCGCCTCACGACGCATGCCTCACAGAGTGCTAACACACTCCTACCCTGTAACGGGAGTCCCCGGTAAAACCTACTAGCCTTCGGCAGTACGGCTCCGGAGCCATCTTCAAAAGCCCAAACTTTATCGGTTCGCACCTCGCCCGACTCTCTGTGAAAGTTCAAGCTTTTTACTCTTTCCTTCATTGCCTTTTACAATATCTATTTATTCTTTAATATACCCTTTATAAAAAGTATTGTCAACTACCTTTTCTCTTATACTTTCTTTATTTTCATTCTTTCTTTTACAAACTCAATCGCATCA
>NZ_AVAF01000079.1 GCF_000445185.1 Thermoanaerobacter sp. A7A | reverse complement strand
TCCTTATTTCATATAAAATCTGTCCTAATTTTTTCCCATCTTTTACATCAAAATTTATTATTATATCCAGCGGCGAAAGTAATGGTTTTTCTGTTTCTTTAAATTCTACATATCTTTTTAAAAGCCTGGTAATATAATCTGTAAACTTTGGTATCTCTTCCTCTTTACCTAAATTAAGCCTTGTAGCAGTAAAATCAGCCTGAGATAAAAGTAAAATCGCTATTGAATCATCCTTAAGTTCGGAAAAAAATCTAAAAAGAGACTTATTCGTTGGTCCGCCATTTACATAGTACATCAAAGGCTTCATATGATAAAGAACAAGCTTTTTAAGCAAAGAAGATTCCTTTTTGGATATTTTCATTCTTGAAGATATTTTTTTTACAATTTCAGCCCCTTTTATCTCATGATTATAAAAATGTACTCTATTTTCAGTATCAATGTATATGGATTCTGGTTTGCCTATATCGTGAAAAAGAGCTCCAAGTTTTATTATGTCCTTTACTTTGTTGTCAGAAGAAAGCTTTCTATCTAAATACTCCGAAACTATATCATATACGTCTTTGGGAAATCTCATAGAATTTATGATATTTTCGTATTCTTCTACAGTTTTTAGTGAATGTATCCAAGCATTTGTAAGGTGATAATAGCACCTTCCTACTTCTTTCATTTTAGCAACTTCTTCAAATATATTTTCCATAAGTTTTAAATCTTCCATCATTCTTAAATATTTGTGAGAATTCTTTTCTTTTAATATTATAAAAATTTCATTCATTATTCTCTCTGAGGCTACTTGTTTTATTAAGGCCGCTTCTTCTCTTATTTTAGCCTTTGTACCCTCATCAATATTAAATTTATAAGTCGCAGCAAATCTCACAGCCCTCAAAGCCCTTAACGGATCTTCTTTAAAGGTCATCACACCCACATGCTTTATTTTCCTGTTTTTTATGTCCGTCATGCCACCAAAAGGATCAATAATATATTCAAATTCAAAATAATCCGTCATTTTATAGCCATAGCATTCATTGTAAAGTCTCTATGAGCTAAATCTATGTATATGTCTTCACCCCTTAAATTAGTAAAATCCAATATTTCATCTCCTACCACAACCCTATATGTGCCTTTTTCCGCCATAAAAGACACAAAAGTACCCCCTAATTTTTCTGCCACCAATTTGGCGATTTTCTCTGCATCTTCCTGAACTACAAAATCATAATCTTTAGCTTCTCTATTTAAAATCCTGTCCCTTATGTATCCCCCAACAATATACAAATTATATGCTTCTTTTCCTAATTTTCTTATTAATTTTGGTATTGTTGCCACAAAAAATCATTCCTTTCCTTTTAATTTGTTCTCATCTACAATAATTTCTTGCAATTTCTCTCTAATAAACTCCGACATGGAATATCCCATCTCGGCAAGCTTTTGTTCGGCCTCTTTTTTGAGTGCACATGGGAGCTTGATTGTTATTGTTGTGTCATTCTTTTTTATTTTCAATTTATCTTATCACCTCCTCTTTTATCAGGTTGAGCGTAGCAGCCTTTCGGCTGGCCCGACTTTCACGGGCTGTACCTTGCCCTGCTATTTTATAATATCTTTCAGTTTGAGTAATTTCTTCCCCATGTATTCTTTCTCTTCATATTCTATTTCTATTATGTCTCCTTCTTTTATTTCTTTTATTTTTTGAATTAATTCTGAATTCGCATCTATTTTTTTTTCAAAAAAATCCTCGTTTTCTGTTGACCATACATGAACTGTCACTTTGGAACCTCTTTCTATTATTTCCACTGAATCAACTTTTATTTTCTTTTTCATTTTTATTCCTCCTTTTATTTTTTCTTTTCCCTTGCTTCTGTCTCAATTATAACATGCGTTATTGCCTTTGTCAATACTTTTATC
>NZ_AVAF01000078.1 GCF_000445185.1 Thermoanaerobacter sp. A7A | reverse complement strand
TTTTTTTTAAAAAAACTATTGACAAGTTTAAAAATCTTGTTTATACTAAGAGTAGATACCAAATTATACTGTAAAGTTAATGTGGGACAGGCTTTCGTCCTCCATGCGGCTTGACCGCTCTTTAAAGTGTGGTCCCTACACCAGATTTGCCTTTTCTTACGCGAAATCTGCTTTGTCATATATAAGCCCCTGGCAGCAGAGGATTCAGGCTTATATATTAAGAGCTAATTGCGAGGTTGCTACATAATCTGGTTGCTAGGGTTATCTCAAATTAACTTTTACTTACTTTATCAATTTTGAAAGGAGGTGTAACAATCTTGAATAAGCTTTTTGTTGGTATGGATGTAAGCCTGAATGATGTCAAGGTCCATATTCTCGACCAGGAGGGTAATGATGCTTCCTCTCGTTTTTCTGTAGAAAATAACCCTCATGGTTGTGATGTTATAGTATCACGTATCTTGGTCGGTAGACTCCCCAAATCTTGTTCTGTAGATTTTAGATATCTTGCTCTCCATTTGAATTTTTTTTACCACCCTCTTGACATATTACCGAAATACTTTTATTTTTTCTTTTCCCTTGCTTCTGTCTTAATTGTACCACGAGTAATTACCTTTGTCAATACTTTTATATTACTTTTTTTTAAAAATTTTTATTGCCTTCAAAGCCACTTGTATCAGGGGTTGTAGCGATTTGAAATAAAACTTGCAAAAAAATTTTTAGCTGAGGGTATCTACCTGAACTGACATAACTAAAGGAAAGGAGGTAACAAAATGGTACAAAAAAAGTATGCTAATTACGTATATACAAAAAGGATTAAGGCTGAAAGAATTTTAAAAGGTTTAAAAGTAGCAGATATGGCTTCAAAAATGGGATGTTCTAGAGGAACATATTACAATATAGAGAATGGGGTAAAATGTCCAACAATAGTAGATATCAACAAAATATCTGAAATACTAGGGAAACCACCATATTACTTCTTCAAAATTTATAATTTTGAAAAAGAAATAGAAAAAGATACATGAGTGAATAGGAGGTAAAAAACCATGCTTGTACAAGACAAACGTTA
>NZ_AVAF01000077.1 GCF_000445185.1 Thermoanaerobacter sp. A7A | reverse complement strand
GTAAGTCTTTATTTTTCATGGGCTTAAACTCAATCCACATCATCTTTCCCCTGCCTTTGCTCCTCAAGATATTTTTTAATTCTTGGATACAGGAATTGAGCAAGAGGTCTATAAAATTCATCTTCATTTACTTCTTCATAGCCAACTATTTCTTCGCTTACAGGAGTAAAATCATCTGCCATAAGTTTTTCTCTTGTTATCACAGTTCTTACAATTGCAACTTTCATGAGAATCACTTCCTTATCAGTTTTTGTTTCTGATGTATGTAAAACTGGAAGAAATAAGGGTATAATAGAGGTATGAAATTGGCTTTATTGCCTTTGGTCTTTTTCATTAACTTCAGTTAATGCATTTGGCAAAAGAATTAGTTTATCATAATCAATGCCATTATTCTTGCAGTAAACAATAAGCTTACCGAGAAATTTTGCACCAGCATTACTATTACTTTCTAATATTCTATAAAGTTGCGCTGGACTTACATTAAGAGCTTTTGCCATTTTGTTATAATTTCCGTTAAATTTTTTGATTAATAACTCTTTTAGAGCTACTTTATTGACATTCATTTTTTCATCTCCTGTGTTTAATGTAGTCAATGTTGTTTACAGTTAATACTATACCATATTTATTACATACAGTCAATACTTTTTTATAAAAATTCTCTTACATTATTGATTGCAGTCAATACTTAGTATAAAATCTTAAACAAGAGGTGCATAAAGAATGGGTAATTTTGATAAGAAAAAGTTTGCTGAGTTACTAGCATTAGCAAAAGGTAATAGATCTATAAACCAATATGCTTTACAATGTGGTGTTAGTTCAGCACATATTTCCAGGTTGTTAAGAGGATTAGTTGATACTCCTCCGAACCCTGAAACAATAAGAAAATTTGCCAGTAAAGCACAGAATAGTGTTACATATGAAGAATTAATGGAAGCTGCTGGCCATATTAATTCATCTTCTCAAGCCATTAAGCAAGACCAGCCCCATGAATGGCAACCAAAGCTTACGGAGAAAGATGAAAAAGATA
>NZ_AVAF01000076.1 GCF_000445185.1 Thermoanaerobacter sp. A7A | reverse complement strand
AACCTATAATTCCACCGACTGATACAGCTGTTGCAGTAACTAATGACCCTGTCACAAGAATTATTTTTTTGACCAGTTCTGTGTTGACACCTAAATGTTCGGCAACTTCTTCTCCTGTCAATATCGCATTTACATCCCTTGAAAATACATACATCATAAAAGAGCCAATTATTATTATAGGAGTAGAAAAGACCACACTATTCCAGTTTATGAGGCTAAATCCTCCCATAGTCCAAAAAACAATTCGAGAAAACTCATCATGGTTTAAAAGCATCATAAGAGAGATAATTGCAGACATAAAAGCGCTTATGGCTATTCCCGCAAGCAACATTGTGGTCATGGATACTCTTGTGCCAGTTCTAGAGATAGTGTACACAAAAAACACAGTCATTAAAGAAGTAATAAATGCCATAAAACTCAGTCCAAATATTCCAAGCCCCAAAATTATCGCAATAGTAGCACCAAAAGCCGCTCCTGATGATATACCCAAAACATAAGGGTCTGCCATGGGATTTCTCAAAAGCCCTTGAAAAAACGCCCCTACAACTGAAAGTCCCATTCCTACAACTGCTGATTCAATTACCCTTGGAAGCCTTAAATTAAGAATTATCGTCCTGGAAGTTTCACTTCCCCCGCCAAAAAAAATATTTAAAATTTCCCGCAGGGGTATTTTTACCGCCCCTGCAGAAATTGATAAAATCATGGTAAAGACAAGCAGTAAAAAGGCTGTACCAAAATATATCCCTTTTTTTACTCTCACTTTACTTAAATGCCTCCGGATGTAAGAATTTTGCAATTTCTTCAAGTCCTAAAACAATTCTATTAGAAGCTCTTGATATTATGTCATCATTGCTTATCACAAATATCTTGTCATTTTTAACAGCGTTTGTGTCTTTGTATCCTGCCATATTTTTGATGTCTTTTACATCCCCTGCATGAGGAGATGTTATTATCACATCAGGATTTTTCTTGACTAATTCTTCTACGCTGTACTGCACCCAACCATTTACATCCTCTGCAACGTTTTTGCCACCTGCAAGGTTTATAAGTTCATCAATAAAAGTGCCTTTACCTGCTGTCCAGTTTCCGTCAAGAGAGACCAGATAAAATACGCTGACTTTTGGAAGGTCTTTGACTTTGTCGTTTATTTCTTTTATTTTGTCTTGCATTTGTTTAATTATCTCCTCACCTTTTTTCTCAGTTCCTGTTATTTGACCTATTATTTTTATAGACTGGTATATCTGGTCAATGCTTTTTGCCTCCAACATTACAACAGGGATACCCATTTTTTCTAAAGATTCCATTTGCTCTTTACCGGAAAGAGTGGAAGCAAATATTATATCAG
>NZ_AVAF01000075.1 GCF_000445185.1 Thermoanaerobacter sp. A7A | reverse complement strand
AAGATGCTGGAAATAAGATACCATGGATATAGAAGGAACTACCGGTAGTCCTTAGAATTATTAGGAAAGGGGTGAAAGTGTTAAGAGATGGAAGGAATTTGAGAAATGCTTTTTGCTTACGACTAAGATTTTAAGGTAGGAGGATGAAATTAAATGAAAAGGATAGTGACAGTATTACTTACTTTGATATTAATATTTTCAACAACAGTTGTATTTGGAGCGACGGATAACGTATTAGAAAATGAACCAGCTGCGATTTTTGAAGGTAGCATCGAAATGAGTGTGGTAGAAAATACTAAACTTTCTAGTATGGATTTTATTTATTTACCTAATTATCATGCTGACATTGGTGGAGGTATTTTACTTTCGGACATAATTTATAGGCACAACAATAATGAATTGGCAAGATATGTAGCTAAATTATCAGTTGATTTTATTGTAGCTTCTCTGGCTTATCAATATAAATTAGGATTCCCTACGAGCTTTGTTATAGATCGCTTTACAAACACATTAATATCATGGTTTAATAATAACTATTTACAAGATACTTATACGGGAGCGTGGATGTGGAAAGCCTGGAGCAATTATGAGAATGTTTATGTAATTTATGTGACATTAGTACATTATTCTGATGGAACTTATACAAAACCTATAAAAGTCCAAACATTAGAGATTGGAAGGGAATACGGGACTACAGTTGAATATTATTACTAAAGGAGAATATCTATGAGGAGATTATTATTATGTTGGCGGTATGGTTTAATGCCATTTTAATTCTACTCGAATCTTTATATCAAGTGGTACTTTATATTTACAAATTGTCTGATAGAGATAAAATTCCTCCTCTAATAATCAATTTTGTAGAAAAGCGAAAAATGTTTTTTAGTAGTTGGCGCAAAGTTCCTCTAGACGATGGGATTATATATAAAATGATTGGCAGGTCAAAAGTTAGGACATTTGTGTGGTTTATAGTTGGGATATTATTTTATGTTCATGCTAAAGGAAGAGGCGGTGAGATTGGAACTTATGTAATTTTTACAACTGTAATGTTCACAAATGTTTTAAAGCAAATTTACTTCTATAAGTATAAAAAATCTTTGAAAGGTGAAAAATTTTCTAAAGTGTTGCGAAGCATTATAGAAATAGAAATATGTATGTACAACCTAGCCTTTGATATACCGATAGAAAAGAATAGTATATATGAAGTCATAAAAGATACATGGGTGAATATATTTGGCAGCATGTCTGTCATAATATTGGTATTTTTCGCTTCATATTTCGGAGTATTAGAAAAAGTTAGTATGCTGGTTATAATAATTTATTTAGCTGCTATTTTGAGTAAAAGATTTATTATGGTGCGAACTTAAAACTGCTGAGGCTGAATTTCTATTTTAGATCAGTATGTAGAAAAGAGTAAAAACCCTCAGACAAAAGGAACCGTCCCCTTTGTCTGTGACCCCAAGTTAGTTTATGCAGATGAGAATAAAGTCATC
>NZ_AVAF01000074.1 GCF_000445185.1 Thermoanaerobacter sp. A7A | reverse complement strand
ACCGGTAGGCTGTAGGTTCGAGTCCTACCTGAGGAGCCAACTTTTAAGAGATGCGGATGTGGCTCAGCGGTAGAGCATCGGCTTCCCAAGCCGAGGATCGCGGGTTCGAATCCCGTCATCCGCTCCATAAGAAAATGAGAGGTTCTGCGAGGTAAATGCAGAACCTTTTTTAGTATTTTTTATTGATATTGACATAATTTTATTTTTTTATAAAATTACAAAAAGAAGTGTCAATTAATTTAGAAGGTGAAAGAGATGTTAAATGGCAAAGTAGCGATTGTAACTGGTGGTGCTGGGGATATAGGAAGAGAAATTTGTATAGAGCTTGCAAAAGAAGGGGCTTCTATAGCAATACATTATAATAACAGTTATGAGCAAGCTGTTAAATTAAAAGAGTATATAAAAAGCAATTTTAGTTATGCGGAAATTTTTAAAGCAGATATTTCAGACAGACAGCAGGTAGACAATATGATTGATAGTATTTATAATAACTTTGGTCGCATTGACTATCTTATAAATAATGCAGGAATTGCCCAAATCAAACCATTTATAGAAATAACAGAAGAAGATTGGGATAGGATGATGAATGTCAATTTAAAAGGTCTTTTCAATTGCTCACAAAGTGTTTTGAGACATATGTTGCCTCAAAAATATGGGAGTATAATAAACATTTCTTCAATTTGGGGTATTTCCGGTGCTTCCTGTGAAGTACATTATTCAGCATCTAAAGGAGGAATAATAGCTTTTACAAAGGCTTTGGCAAAAGAGTTAGGGCCTTCTAAAATAAGAGTTAATTGTATTGCTCCTGGAGTAATTGATACTCGAATGAACAACATTTTAAATAGGGAAGAAAAGAAACACTTAATTGAGGATATACCACTTATGAGTATAGGGAAACCTCAAGATGTAGCAAATGCTGTACTGTTTTTATTATCTGACAAGGCAAATTTTATAACAGGGCAAGTTATAACTGTAGATGGAGGATTTATATAACAAGGCCTTTAGTGAAGCCTTGTTTTTATATCGACTTTTTCAGGAGAGATAGTTCTTCTTCAGACAATCCTCTCCACTCCCCAGGTTTTAGATTTTCGTCAAGGGTGAGACTACCCATTGCCAATCTTTTAAGGTATATGACCTTTTTACCGACTGATTCAAACATTCTTTTTATTTGGTGATATTTTCCTTCTCTTATATAGACGTAAACTTTCGACACATCAGAAGAAGAGAGAATTTCGAGATTTGCGGGAAGAGTTTTATACCCATCTTCAAGTACAATGCCTTCAATGAAAGCTTTAATGTCGCTTTCATTGACAAAGCCTAATATTTCAGCATAATATTTTTTTATAACATTCTTTTTTGGAGATAAAAGCTTATGTGCTAAATTCCCATCATTAGTTATGAGAAGTAATCCTTCTGTGTCTTTATCAAGTCTTCCTACGGGAAATGGATTTCGAGCTTTTAATTCTTGGGGTAATAAATCAATAACAGTTTTTTCTATAGGATCAGATGTAGCACTAATAACTCCTTTTGGTTTATTTATCATGATATATATAAATTCTTTGTAATTGATCTTTTCACCATCAAATAAAATTTCATCAGATTCAGTATCTACAATTAAACCAGCCTCTTTTACTATATTTCCATTTACCAATACAAGACCTTCTTTAATGAATTTTTTAACTTCTTTTCTCGTACCAATGCCTGTATTCGATAAAAGTTTATCTATTCTCATTTTTGCCATATAAATTACCTCCAAAAAGAGTTTATGATGTAATTATAACACGAAATTTTGTATTTTTAGAGTATATAATATTGGTTTATTCAATTCACTTAAATTACTTGAATTATAAATTAGACAAAGTGCTGTGTTCTCTACTTTATTGTGAATATATTTCAAGTAATCGTTAAGATAAGATTATAACAAACAAAATTCAAGTAAAATCTATAATAATTCAAGTAAATTTTGCTTGATAATTAAATTCAAATGATTTATAATTTATTACAAGAAAACGATTTTTAGAGGTGTTAAGTTTGACGGCAATTAAAAGGAAAAAAGTGACCATGAAAGATATCGCTGAAAGGTTGAACTTATCAATTAATGCTGTGTCCCTGGCTTTAAATGACAAGGTGGGGGTGAGCGAAGAGACAAGAAAAATAGTTTTAAAAACAGCTGATGAAATGGGGTATTTTGATGAAAATCCCTCTTTTATTGCTAAAAATCATTTCAGAAATATTTGCCTACTGATTGAAGAGAGAAATTTCCGCGATACTCATTTTTATACAAAAGTAATTTTAGGTATAGAGAATGAAGCAAAGAAAAATAATTACGATATTTTAGTAAACTTCATGAATCAAGATGATTTTCAGGTACTTTCCAGTGTTGAAACGAGAAAAGTTTCAGGAATTTTAGTGGTTGGTACTATTAAAGATGAACATCTGGAAAAATTATTGAAGTATGATATACCAACTGTCCTTGTAGACCATGCTTCATTTACTATAAGTACAGATGCTGTATTAACTCAAAATATGCCTGGCTCATATATGGCAACACAATATCTTATTCGAAAAGGCCATACTCAAATAGGTTTTTTTGGTGAAATAGATTTTTCTTTAAGTTTTAAAGAAAGATGGTTAGGCTTTAACGAGGCGATGAGAAATGCAGGACTTAATGTAGATCCCATATTTAATGTAAATCCTGGATATTGTGTAATAGGACAGGTAGAACAATATGTTTTAAGCAAAAACTACAAAGAGGTAGCAAATATTATCTCGAAGTTAGATAAACTTCCTACTGCATGGGTATGTTCCAACGATAGTGCTGCTATTACATTGTACAATGCATTGAGTATCTTGGGTATTAAGGTACCTGACGATATCTCTGTAGTTGGCTTTGACGATATTGATATATGCAATATTGTGACACCGCATTTGACTACTATCCGCATAAATAAAGAGCTTATGGGAGTAAAAGCTGTAAAAAGACTTTTGTGGAGGATGGAAAACCCAAAAGAGCCCTGTGACCATATACGGATGGAGGTTAAGCTGATAAAGAGGGAATCTGTAAAGGAAATTAGAAATTAAAAACTTTTAAAGTATATAAAAAACAGCATTAAGCTGTTTTTTATATAAAATTAATTTTTGGAGGTGTATTATTTTATGAAAAAAATAGCTAAAAGCATTTTAATTTTACTTCTTGTTGCATCACTTTTGGCAGGTTGTGGGACTAGTACAAACCAAAAGAATGAAACATCACAGACCACAAAAGAAAAAGTTGTTACAATCGATTTTTGGGCCGCTCCAAATCCTCCGCAACAGACTTTCTGGAAACAGATGGCTGAAGAATATGCGAAAGTTAATCCAAACATCAAAGTAAATGTTAGCCCGATGCCTGAATCACCAACATCTGAAGCTGGAATTCAGGCAGCTCTTGCTGGTGGTAATGCTCCTACAATTTCAGAAAACATTTCCCGTGGTTTTGCGGCACAACTGGTAGATAGTAAAGCGTTAATACCTCTTGATACAATGGATGGATGGAATGACATTGTAAAGGCCAGAAATATGGAAAATACGGTCCAGTCATGGGAATTTGCGGATGGACACCAATATGTGTTGCCTATATATTCAAACGCGATGCTTTTTGCATGGAGGATCGATATTTTAAAGCAATTGGGATATAATGAACCTCCAAAAACTTATAGTCAAATTATTGAATTAGGGAAAAAGCTAAAAGAAAAATATCCTGACAAATATTTATGGGCAAATCCGGATTTAATTGACTCTACGTGGTGGAAAAGATGGTTTGACTTCTTTATGCTTTATGATGCAGCTTCAAACGGTAATAAGTTTATAGAGGGCAATAATTTTGTTGCTGATGATAAAGCCGGAGTTGCTACACTTAAATTTCTTGAGGATATGGCAAAAAATAAGCTTATATTAACGCAAAAAGCTACGGATCCTTTTGAAACAGGAATAAGTGTATGGACAACAATTGGTCCATGGACGTTTAATACTTGGAAGGACAAATATCCAGAACTTAAGTTAAATGAAACTTATGTGCTTACACTACCTCCAGTGCCAGATGGAATGAGTACAGATAATGTAAAGACATTTGCAGATACAAAAGGCCTTGTAATATATGCACAATCAAGTCCTGAAAAGCAAAAAGCAGCAATGGAATTTATAAAATGGGTATATTCTAATCCTGAAAATGATATGAAGTGGTTTGAAATTACTAATCTTCCACCAGCAAGAGATGATGTCAATACAAACGAACAATTTAAAAATTACTTAAAAGATCATCCTGAGCTTCAACTGTATGCTGAATCTATACCAAACGCTATTCCACCTATTGATAATGCTAAATTTAACGATATTCAGACATTAATTGGCCAAAAAGCTGTAAATCCTGTTGTGGCAGGACAAATAGATGCACAAAAAGCTTGGGATGATATGAAAAAGGCGATTCAGGGGGTTCTTAAATGAAAAAAGGACAAGAAAAATTGGGTTGGCTTTTTGCCAGCCCATACCTTGTATACAGTTTAATATTTTTCGTAATTCCTCTTTTTGGAGCATTATTTTTATCTTTTACTAACTGGAATCTTATTTCACCTCAATATGAGAATGTTGGTTTTTTAAACTTTATTCAATCAGTTAAAAGTCCAGGAGTAAAAGCGGCGTTTTTTGTAACATATAAATTTATGATAATATTTGTACCGATGGTATTAATTGGATCTTTGATACTTTCTCTTATTATATACAGCTTGCCAAGATTTAAAAGTTTTTTTTCTGTAGGTTATTTTCTTCCATATCTTGCTTCCGGTGTTGCTACATCAGTAGTGGTAAGGGGAATTTTATCATATAACAGTGCGTTAAATGCATGGCTAAGAAATACGTGGCATTTAAATATTGATTGGCTTGGCTCACCGATACTTGCTCCATTGATTATTGCTGTTATGATATCATGGAAATTTATGGGTTATTATTCGCTTATACTGACATCTGGGTTAGAGAGCATACCGGGTGAGGTATATGAAGCTGCTGCGATAGATGGTGCAACAGGCTGGATAAAATTTTTTAAAATTACGCTGCCACTTTTATACCCTGCTATGTTTACAGTGACTATATTGGCAGTTGGACTTGTATTTGGCATATTTACAGAACCTTATGTATTAACAGGTGGAGGACCTGGATTTTCAACAAATACATGGCAAATAGAAATATATAACCAAGCTTTTAGCAAGCTAAATGCGGGATACGGTTCTGCAATTGCAATTATTGATTCTGTAGTAACTTTTGTGACCATAATAATTGTTCGGAAATTACTAGAAATTTGGGGGAAGACTTATGGTTGGGAGTAAAAATAGGAAATTGCAACTTATATTATTGTATACAATAGCTATTATTTTTTTAATTATAATGGTATACCCATATTTGTATATGATATTGAATTCGCTTGCACCATGGGATCAAGTTGATAGAAAAATAATACCGACAGGAATTACATTGAAATCTTATATTTGGCTTTTACTGGGAGGAGAAGATGTTACGCCACGTCCGTGGCTCAGAGCTTTTGCTAACAGTATTATTGTAACGATTTCATCAACATTTTTAATGATGGTTACAGCACTATTAGTTGCATATGCCTTGTCAAAAATAGTTTTTAAAGGGAGTAGAACGATAAATAACATTATAATGTTTCAGATGTTTTATCCGTCGATTATTCTTTTGATACCTACGTTTTTGCTTGTGAAAAAATTAGGATTATATGATTCTTATTGGGGTATGATTATTCCGAAATCTGTAAGTTTGTGGGCTATATTTATGTATACAAATTTTTTCAAAGCAATACCTAACGAATTGATTGAGGCTGCAAAAATAGATGGCGCGAATGAAATTAAAATACTTTTTAAGATTGTTTTGCCAATGTCAAAATCAATTACAACAGTTATTTTCCTCTTTTTGTTCATGGAAAGATGGGTAGAGCTTTTGTGGGATATGCTCGTTGTGCATAATCAAAATCTTCTTACTCTGAATGTTATGTTAGCACAAATGTTTGGACCATATGGTGCATATCCGGGACCAATGTATGCTGCTTCTGTAATTTTGACAATGCCAATACTTATTTTGTTTATAATTTTTAGCAAGAATTTTAAAGAAGGCATACAGTTTGTTTTAAAATAATATGACGGAGGTAGAAAAATGGCAAAATTTGCAGATGAATTTATAATAGGAGCTAATTATTGGCCGAGAAATCACGGCATTGAAATGTGGAAAGAGTGGGATTATGATGAGATAAAAAGTGAATTTATTGAGGCGAAAAAATTAGGTATTAATGTAATGAGAGTAAATCTTTTTTGGGAGGATTTTCAGCCAAAACCTGATGTAATATCAGAGGAAGCGATGAAAAAGTTTGACGAGCTTATTAAGATATGTCATGAAGTCGATATGAAAATCGCACCTACTTTTTTTGTGGGACATATGAGCGGTGAGAATTGGGATGTGCCGTGGAGAGAAGGTAGGAATATATACAATGATTCCTTTATGTTGAGATATCAAATTAAATTGGTACGCTTTTTTGCTGAGAGGTACAAAGATGAATCTGCTATTTTGTTTTGGGACCTTTCAAATGAACCAGATAATTATGTAAAAGCAGAGTCAAGACATGATGCTTGGCTGTGGAACTATGTCTTATCAAATGAGATAAAAAAATACGACAAAAATCATCCCGTAACAGTTGGAATACACCAGGCATCTCTTCTTACCGATAATAATTTTTATCCTGAAGACTTGCAAGAAGGAAATGATTTTCTGTGTATGCACGCATATCCAATTTATACAGATACATGTATAGACCCTGTAAATTCTATAAGAAGCACTTATATGGCACCTTTTGCTTCTAAACTCACCCAAGCTATGGGTGGCAAAGAAGTGCTACTGGAGGAATTTGGTGCAACTACACTTATGATAAGTGAAGATATAGAGGGAAATTATTACAAGGTGGTTCTGTATAGCCTTCTTGCGAATGAATCGATAGGTGCAATAGCCTGGTGCTTTGGAGATTTTTCTGTTGGCGAAAGGCTTCCCTATAATTCTACCCCCTTTGAAACGCAATTTGGTATAACAGCAGTTGATGGAAGAGTTAAAAAAGCAGGACTTGAAATAAAAGCTTTTTCTGAATTTATGAATAAAATTGAGTATAAGGATTTAAAACACAAAAAGTGCGATGCCGCGATAATCATTCCGGATAAGTATTATAGTGCTTTATTTGTAGGTAACGATTATACTCCAGAGAGAAATTTTAGGATTCTTTTAAATAGTTTTATACTGGCAAAGGAAGCAGGTATAGATGTTGAATTGGTAAGAGCTGATGGAGATTTTAGTAAGTATAAAATGCTTATACTACCTTCCGCTTATAGAAAAGGGCATTTAAATTATGACCAATGGGTAAAAATTATGGATTTTGTTAAAAATGGTGGCACTTTGTATGTATCATACGATGGAATTTCTGTAGAAGGTTTTGATGAGGTTTTTGGAGTTAAAACGCAATATTCTATGGTGCCCAAAAATGAGACAGTATCAATGCATTGTGAAGAACTTGGAATTGATTTAAATTATAAAGCTCTTAAATTTAATAAAAGACTTATTGCAAAACCGACAACAGGCCGTGTAATTGCAAATGATGATGAGAATAACCCGGCAATAGTTGTGAATAAATATGGCAAAGGGAATGCTATTCTTGTTACGTATCCTATTGAGCTCTATTTAAGTTATATGCCCGATGTATATAAGACTGACAGGTCTTATTTGATTTATAAGTATGCTAAAGAGCTGAGCGGAATAGAATACAACGTAAAAGTAGAACCTCCTTATATTGAAGTAAAAGAGTTTGATTATGGTGGGAAAATTCTTGTGATTTTTATAAATCATGAAGATATAAACATTAATACTAAAATAAGTATAGGTGGAAAAACAAGAAATAATGAGAAAATACAAGATTTAATCGGCGGAAGGCAGATTAATTTAGAAAATTTCACAATAGAGGCTAATGGAGTAGTTGCAATTTTGCTGGAAAAGGGGGTATAAAGATGTTCAGGCTAACAAGACTTAGTAACAAACCTATATTGTCGCCAATAAAAGAGCATGAATGGGAAAAGGAGGCTGTTTTTAATGCAGCAGTAATATATGAAGATAATAAATTCCACTTGTTTTACAGAGCCTCTAATAATAAATTTGTTTTGAATACTGAAAAGCCAGAAGAAAAATATAAATTTGTATCCTCAATTGGGTATGCTGTAAGCGAAGATGGTATAAATTTTGAAAGATTTGACAAGCCTGTTTTAGTGGGGGAACCCCCCCAAGAAGCGTGGGGAGTAGAAGACCCAAGAATTACGAAAATTGACGACAAGTATTACATGCTCTATACAGGTTTTGGAGGAAGGGACTGGTTGGATTTTAGAATATGTATGGTTTGGTCTGATGATTTAAAAAATTGGGAAGGGCACAGAATTGTTCTCGATGAACCTAATAAAGATGCGGCACTTTTGTCCGAAAAAATAGATGGAAAGTATGTGCTTTTCCATAGAAGAATGCCCGATATTTGGATTGCTTATTCTAATGATTTGGTAAATTGGTATGACCATAAGATTATAATGTCCCCTAAACCTCACACATGGGAGTCAAAGAAAATTGGCATAGCAGGACCTCCTATAAAAAGAGAAGATGGATGGCTTTTAATATATCACGGGGTGGATGACAACAATGTGTACAGACTTGGTGCAGCTCTTTTAGACTTAAAGGAGCCATCAAAGGTTATTGCGAGACAAAAAGAGCCTATTTTAGAGCCAGAGTTGGAGTGGGAAATAAATGGGCTTGTGCCTAATGTGGTATTTAGCTGTGGAGCAGTGGAAGTGAATGACATGTATTACGTATATTACGGAGCAGCAGATACCCATATAGGTGTAGCAGCCATTGAAAAAGAAAAAGTAAAATTTTAAAAGGAGTGTGTTAAGTGATAAAATTAAAGAGATTATCAGATAAGCCAGTATTGATGCCAAAAGCAGAAAATGAATGGGAAAGAGCAGCAATTTTTAACACTGCAGCAATTTACGACAATGGACTGTTTCACTTGATTTATAGGGCTACTGACATTGGACCTCACGCCAAATATGGGAAATATACTTCTCGCCTGGGGTATGCAGTTAGCAAAGACGGGATTAATTTTATGAGATTAGACAAACCAGTGATGAGCAATGAGACAGAACAAGAGCTCAGAGGATTAGAAGACCCAAGGATAGTCAAAATTGACAGCATTTATTATATGATGTACACAGGTTTTGGGGACAGGTTTCATGATGACTATAGGATTTGTTTGGCTATCTCCAAAAACCTTATAGATTGGGAGAGAAAAGGAGTAGTTTTAGATGAACCTAATAAAGACGCCTCTTTATTTCCGGAAAAAATCAATGGAAAGTATGTGATGCTTCATAGAAGGTATCCAGATATATGGATTGCCTTTTCAGAAGATTTAAAAAATTGGTATGACCATAAGCCTATCATTAAGCCAATTCCTGGAACGTGGGAAAGTGCGAGAGTCGGAATTGGAGGGCCGCCTATTAGGACAAAAGATGGTTGGTTTTTGATATACCATGCAGCTGATGACAATAATGTATATAGATTGGGAGCAGTCCTTTTAGATTTAGAAGATCCATCAAAGATTATTGCAAGGCAAAAAGAACCTATCTTAGAGCCAGAACTACAGTGGGAAAAAGAAGGATACATTCCTAATGTTGTATTTAGTTGTGGTAATGCAGTAAAAGATGATACTATTTACGTTTATTATGGGGGCGCGGATACTGTTATAGGCGTGGCGATATTAGAGATGAAAGATATCAAATTTTAGCAGGCTTTTAAAAGGCCTGTTTTTTATTTACAGAAAAGTACTTGACATGCCAAAAAGGATTAATTATAATACTTATTAGCAGCCGAATTTCAAGAGTGCTAATATATTTCTCCTCTTCTTAGTTCTTATCGTTCTTATAAATTATATCACTTGTATCACGCCCTTCTTTTGTTTTTAAGTTTAATTTTTGAAAAACTTCATAAAGGAGGGGTCTTTTATGAAGGCGTTGTTATTGGCAGGAGGTTTGGGAACAAGGCTAAGACCTCTTACAGATGACCTGCCAAAACCAATGGTTCCTATCATGGGAAGACCTCTTTTAGAAAGGATTATTTTAAACCTTAAAAAAAGTGGAGTAGATGAAGTTGTAATAAGTACTTATTATAAGTCTCAGTACATTGAAGATTACTTCAAGCCAAAAGAGGACTTAGGTGTAAAAATACACTATATTACAGAAGAATCTCCTTTGGGGACTGGTGGGGCAATAAAAAACGCCGAAAAATTTTTTGATGATACTTTCCTCATTTTAAACTCTGATATCGTCAGTGATATTGACTATGCAGATTTGATAAAAAACCACAAGAGAAGAAGAGCTCAAGCAACTATTGCATCTATTGAAGTAAGAGATACTTCTCAGTACGGAGTTATAGAATTTGATGAAAAAGGCTTTATAACTGCTTTCAAAGAAAAGCCCAAACCAGGCGAGAGTAATTCTAAGTATATTAACGCAGGAGTATATGTATTTGAACCTGAGGTGTTAAAAGAAATTCCTGAAAATACAGTAGTATCTGTAGAGAGGGAGACATATCCCAAACTTTTGGAAAAAGGGTATAGAATGGCTATTTATAAATTTAACGGCTACTGGATAGATATAGGTACAATAGATAAATACAAAAAAGTTCATGAGGACATTTTAAAAGGAAAATCAAGATTTGTAAGTACTACTTCCTCAAGAGGCATAATTTTAGGAGACAATGCTAAAATTCATCCTACCGCAAGAGTGATAGGACCTGCTTATATTGGAAATAATACTGAAATTGATGCCTATGCTACAGTTGGTCCGTATACAGTAATTGGGAATAACTGTCGAATAGGTCAAGAGAGCAAAGTATCCCAAAGTGTATTGTGGGATAATGTAAAAGTCCGCAGGTTTGCAAGATTAGACAATGCAGTTGTAACTTCAGAATGTATAGTAGAGGTGAATATGGAAATTAAAAATACAGTGTTTACACCTAATAGATTAGCAAGTACTACAATGACAACTTAATACTAAACAAACTAAGAAGGGGGCGTGATATGATGAGCGTATTGGGGAGAAATGTAGCATTTTTGAGTACTTATCCACCAAGAGAATGTGGCATTGCTACTTTTACTCAAGATTTAGTTAATGAAATAAAAAAGATAAAACTTATTAATTTTGCAGGAGTAATTGCAATAAATGATAATAAAACTTATGAATATGACAGCGATGTTAAATATCAGTTACAACAATTTGTAAGAGAAGATTATGTAAGATTAGCCCATGAATTAAATGAATCTGACATAGATTTGCTCATTATAGAGCATGAATACGGAATATTTGGAGGAGAAAGTGGAGAATACTTATTAGATTTGGTAGACAATTTAAATATACCCTTTGTTTTGACAGTCCACACAGTATTATCAAATCCAAATGAAAAACAACTTATGATACTTAGAGAATTAGGGGAAAAAAGCGTTAGAGTAGTGACAATGGCGAAAAATACTATACCCCTTCTTGAAAAGATATATCACATACCCTCCAGTAAAATCACTGTTATTCCTCATGGAGTTCCCAATTTTCCAGTATTACCTAAGGAAACATTGAAAGAAAGATATGGCTTTAAAGGGAGAAGAATAATAAGCACTTTTGGTCTTATAAATCCTGGTAAAGGAATAGAGTACGGTATAGAAGCAATAAGTATGGCAGCAAAAAAATACAAAGATGTATTATACCTAATTTTAGGGCAAACCCATCCAAACATAAAGAGAGAATTTGGGGAAGAGTATAGGGAGAAACTTCAAAAACTAGTCCATGACCTTGGAGTAGAAGACAATGTAAAATTTGTGGATAAATATCTTAGGAAGAAAGAGATTTTGGAGTATTTGAAGATGTCAGATATATATATGACTCCATACTTAAACAAAGAACAAGCTGTAAGCGGTACTTTAGCATATGCAGCAGGTTTAGGGAAAGTGATTATTTCCACTCCTTATATGTACGCTGAAGAAATTTTAGTAGAAGGAAGAGGATTGCTTGCTAATTTCCGTGATGCAAAGTCTTTAGCTAAACATATTGAGTATATATTTGAAAACCCTGAGAAAAGGCTGCAGATAGAGGCAGAAATTAAAAAATTAGGGAATACAATGATGTGGAATAACGTTGCTTACAGATATGTCATAATGATTTTGTCTGTGTTGGACATTAAATCAAGGGAGGAAGTTGTAATATAGAGAAGGGGGAAGTTAACACAATGGAAGGAGCAATTGAATTTCACCATCTTTTCAGGCTAACGGATGATACAGGCATTTTACAGCATTCCCTTTACTCTATTCCTGATTTGACAAAAGGTTACACTACTGATGACAATTCAAGGGCACTTATTGCTGCTTCAATGTTATATGAAGTTTACAAAGATAAAAAATACCTTGACCTTTTAAAAAGATACCTTTCTTTCTTGATTTATGCCCAGAATAGCAAAGGATATTTTAGAAATTTTATGAACTACAATAGAGAATTTATTGAAGAAGTTGGCTCAGAAGATTGTTTTGGCAGAACTTTATGGGCATTAGGATATTTATTAAATACTAATTTGTCTAATGGTTATCAAAGTGTTGCTGTGACATTAATCAAAAAAGCTTTGCCAAATGTAGCAAATTTAAATTCTCTTCGCGGTAACGCTTATTCGTTAATAGGATTAAGCCTTTTATACAGTTCTGATGTTACTGAATTTAACAAAGAGAAGGTAAAAAATTTGATAACTTCTATTTCAAAAAAAATAGTTCAAAAATATAGGGAAAACAAAGATGGAGAGTGGAAATGGTTTGAAAATATAATGACTTACAGCAATGCCGTACTTCCTTGGGCTCTTCTTAGGTCATACACTATTACAAAAGATGAAGAAGTCTTAGATGTTGCAAAAGAAAGCATGGAATTTTTAGAAAAAGTAACTTTTAGAAATGGGTATTTTAAGCCGATAGGTTGTAAAGGTTGGTACAAAAAAGGAGATGAAAAACCTGCAGAATTTGATGAACAACCAGTAGAGGCTTGTGAGACTGCTCTTATGTACACAGAAGCTTATAAAATTTTTAAAGAAAAAAAGTACAGAGAAAAAGCTATAAAATGTTACAAATGGTTTTTGGGAGAAAATTCAAAGAATGAAAGCTTAATAGATGAGGAGACAGGGGGTTGTTACGACGGTATAACTAAAGAGGGAGTAAATTTAAATGAAGGAGCAGAAAGTATAGTTTCACTCATTATAACTGATATGATAGTGAATCACACAGGGAGTGTATTTAAATAGTTTTCCTTTTTCTTTCAAAAATTTTTATAAAAATTGAAAAGGGTGATGCCATATGAAAATTGGTGTGCTTTATGCAACCCATTTAATTGATTTTTATAAAACTTTTAAGTTATACTATTTATGATAAGGTAAACCTCTTTGCTTTTTTAATTTTAATCATGAGGTTACCTTATCTTCTTTTATAATTAAAAATTGGAGGGTTAACTATGGATTTTAATGGGAAAGTAGTGATAGTGACAGGAGGAGGACAAGGAATAGGAAGATGTATCGCGCAAACTTTTGCTGATAAAGGAGCAAAAGTAGTTATAGCCGATATTGACGATGAAGCTGGCATAGAAAATGAAGAATATATAAAATCTAAAGGTGGAGACTCACTTTTTGTACATACAGATGTTTCTTCAGAGGAAGATGTTAAGAATTTGGTAGATAAAACAATAAAAGCATACGGCAAGATCGATATTTTGATAAACAATGCAGGTATTGGAGCAAGAGGGACGATTTACACAAGGCCCATGGAGGAATGGGATAGAGTCATAAATGTGAACTTGAAAGGAACATATATGTGTTCAAAATATGTTGCTCCTCACATGAGAGACAATGGCGGTGGAGTCATAATAAACATCGCTTCTACAAGGGCATTTATGTCAGAACCTCATACAGAACCTTATTCTGCTTCAAAAGGAGGCATTATAGCCTTAACCCACTCTCTTGCAATAAGTTTAGGTTATGATAAAATAAGGGTGAATTCTATAAGTCCCGGATGGATAGAAGTATCTGAGTGGAAGAAAAACAGAGAAGCTAAAAAGCCACAATTGACGGAAGAGGACCATTTGCAGCATCCTGCAGGACGTGTAGGTAAGCCAGAGGACGTAGCAAATGCATGTTTATTTTTATGTTCGGAAGAAGCTTCTTTTATTACAGGAGCGAATCTCATTGTGGATGGTGGAATGACAGTTAAAATGATATATGTTTAATTTTATTGAAAGTACAATAAAGTAAATAAGATGGAGATAGTATAAAGGTTAAAATAAATATGAATTTTCAAAAAGGATGTTTCAGTGCATCCTTTTTTCAATGCATTGACAAAAAAATAGATTTGAATTATAATAATACCAAAATAGTGGAAACGATTGCGCAAAAATTTGCACAATACAAGGAAATGTGTACATAAACACATTTATCTTTTTGTAACCTGTGAAAGCGATTGCCTAAAAGAAATGGGGGGGTGATGCTGTAAAGGAGATTTTTGAAAGATTTTTAGATAAAAACATAATGAAAAGGGGGATTGCAGTGTTTAAGAGAAGAGCATTAGGCTTTTTATTGTCATTTCTTTTAATTTTTACAGCAGTGTTTGGCTCAATGCCTATGGAATTTGTAAAGGCTGACACAGATGCAGCGCCAGCGACTGCTGTTGTAGCAGGCAATTTTCAGTCAAAACTTGGGGATACCGACTGGAAGGGCGACAGCAGCATAACAGTAATGACATATAAAGGCAATGGTTTTTATGAATACACGACACATACTGCATTACCTGCAGGAGATTATGAGTATAAAATAGTTTTGAATGGGAGTCAGTGGATACCAGATGGTTTTGGAAATAATTTAAAATTTCATCTTGATAAAGACTCTGTAGTGACTTTTTATTACAATTACAATACTTCAAGTGTTACTGATTCTACAAAATATACACCAATTCCGGAAGAAAAATTTCCAAGAATTGTAGGTACTATACAATCAGCAATAGGAGCAGGTGATGATTGGAAACCTGAAACATCGACAGCTATAATGAGAGACTATAAGTTTAACAATGTTTACGAATACACTGCAAACGTTCCAAAAGGGAATTATGAATTTAAAGTGACTTTAGGGTCCTCATGGGATATAAATTATGGCTTAAATGGTGAACAAAATGGGCCAAATATTCCTTTGAATGTAGCCTATGATACTAAGATTACATTTTACTATGATTCGATTTCACATAATATATGGACCGATTATAATCCAACTCTTACAGGACCTGATAATAACATATATTATGACGATTTAAAACATGATACCCATGACCCATTCTTCCGCTCGCCTTTCGGTGCAATAAAAACGGGAGATACTGTGACATTAAGAATACAAGCAAGGAACCACGACCTTGAGTCAGCTAAAATTTCTTATTGGGATGATATTAAGAAAATAAGAATAGAAGTCGCGATGTACAAAATTGGTCAAAGTCCTGATGGGAAATATGAATACTGGGAAGTTAAGTTAAGCTTTGACCATCCCACAAGAGTTTGGTATTACTTTATACTTAAAGACGGGACAAAAACTGCTTATTACGGAGATAACGATGAACAATTAGGTGGAGTAGGTAAAGCCACAGATACTGTAAATAAAGACTTTGAACTTACTGTCTATGATAAAAATTTAGATACCCCTGATTGGATGAAAGGGGCAGTAATGTATCAAATATTCCCTGATAGGTTCTTTAATGGGGATCCTTCAAATGACCATCTAAAGAAATACAGCAGAGGTTTTGATCCTGCTGAATATCATAGCAACTGGGACGACCTTCCTGATAATCCTAATGATAAAGATAAACCAGGATATACAGGTGATGGAATCTGGTCAAATGACTTCTTTGGCGGAGATTTAAAAGGTATAGATGACAAACTAGATTATTTAAAAAGCCTTGGTATATCAGTAATTTATATCAATCCTATATTCCAGTCACCTTCAAATCACAGATATGATACAACCGATTACACAAAAATAGACGAACTATTAGGAGATTTATCTACCTTTAAGAAGCTCATGGAGGATGCCCATGCAAAGGGAATTAAGGTAATACTTGACGGTGTCTTCAATCATACAAGTGATGACAGCATTTATTTTGACAGATATGGTAAGTACTTAAACACAGGAGTTTTAGGTGCTTATCAAGCATGGAAACAGGGTGATCAGTCAAAATCTCCATATGGTGATTGGTATGAAATCAAGCCTGACGGTACCTATGAAGGATGGTGGGGATTTGACAGTTTACCTGTTATAAGGCAGATAAACGGAAGTGAGTACAATGTAAAAAGTTGGGCAGATTTTATTATAAATAATCCTAATGCAATATCTAAGTATTGGTTAAATCCTGATGGAGACAAAAATGCAGGTGCAGATGGTTGGAGATTGGATGTTGCGAATGAAGTTGCTCACGATTTTTGGGTTCATTTTAGAGATGCAATTAATAATGAGAAACCAAATGCGCCAATGATTGCCGAACTTTGGGGAGATGCTTCATTAGATTTGCTTGGAGACTCTTTTAACTCTGTTATGAATTACCTCTTTAGAAATGCAGCAATTGATTTTATATTGGATAAATCATTTGATGACGGAAATGTGGTTCACAATCCTATAGATGCAGCAAAACTTGACCAAAGACTTATGAGCATATATGAAAGATATCCGCTGCCAGTATTTTATTCTACTATGAATCTTTTGGGTTCCCATGACACCATGAGGATATTAACGGTTTTTGGATATAACTCTGCTGATGCAAATCAAAATTCACAAGAAGCAAAAGACCTTGCAGTAAAAAGGCTTAAACTCGCTGCGATACTTCAAATGGGTTATCCAGGCATGCCTTCTATTTATTACGGAGATGAAGCAGGGCAATCTGGTGGAAAAGACCCGGACAATAGAAGAACATTCCCTTGGGGAAGAGAAGATACTGATTTGCAAGCGTTTTTTAAGAAAGTTGTAAATATAAGAAATGACAATCAAGTGTTAAAAACGGGAGACCTTGAGACACTTTATGCAAATGGCGATGTTTATGCCTTTGGAAGAAGAATTATAAATGGAAAAGACGTTTTTGGTAAGTTTTATCCTGACAGTGTGGCGATTGTTGTAATTAATAAAGGTGACGCAAAACAAGTTTCAATAGATACCACTAAATTTATAAGAGATGGAGTTGCTTTTACAGATGCCTTAAGTGGCAAGACATACACGGTTCAGGGTGGTAAAATTGTTGTAGAAGTTGGATCAATGGATGGAGCTATACTTATATCAGATACAGGACAAAATTTGACAGCACCTCAGCCAATAACAGACCTTAAAGCAGTCTCAGGGAATGGCAAAGTAGACCTTTCCTGGAGTGTAGTAGATAAAGCAGTAAGCTATAATATTTACCGTTCTACAGTTAAAGGTGGGTTATATGAAAAAATAGCTTCAAATGTTACGCAAACCACCTATACTGATACAGAGGTTACCAATGGTCTAAAGTATGTGTATGCTGTAACCGCTGTAGATAGGGATGGAAATGAAAGTGCTTTAAGCAATGAAGTTGAGGCATATCCAGCATTTCCTATTGGCTGGGCTGGAAATATGAATCAAGTCGGTACACATGTAATAAGTGTAAATAATCCAGTTGAAGTGTATGCTGAAGTGTGGGCAGATGGGCTTACAAATAAACCTGGCCAAGGAGAAAATATGATTGCGCAGTTAGGATATAGGTATATTGAAGATACTGTGGGAGATGCAGTTTACAATGCCGTATACAATAAGGTGGAAGGTGTTGAAGTAAATAAGGACTGGACGTGGGTTGATGCACAATATGTAGGGGATTCTGGGAATAATGATAAATACATGGCTAAATTTGTACCTGATATGGTAGGCACATGGGAATATATTATGAGATTTTCTTCTAACCAAGGCCATGATTGGACGTATACAAAAGGACGAGATGGAAAAACAGATGAAGCAAAACAGTTTATTGTTGTGCCATCAAATGATGTAGAAACACCTACAGCTCCAGTTTTACAACAACCAGGAATTGAATCCTCAAGAGTTACACTTAACTGGAGTCCGTCAGCTGATGATGTTGCTATTTTCGGCTACGAAATCTATAAGTCTTCAAGTGAGACAGGACCATTTATAAAGATTGCAACTGTGTCTGACAGTGTGTATAACTACGTAGATACAGATGTAGTAAATGGCAATGTGTATTATTATAAAGTTGTGGCAGTTGATACCTCCTATAATAGGACAGCATCAAATACAGTAAAAGCGACACCTGACATAATACCTATAAAAGTGACATTTAATGTCACAGTACCAGATTATACTCCTGATGATGGTGTAAATATCGCTGGAAACTTCCCGGATGCTTTCTGGAATCCAACTGCTCAGCAAATGACAAAGACAGGACCTAGCACATACAGCATTACCTTAACTTTAAATGAAGGTACACAAATTGAATATAAATATGCGAGAGGAAGCTGGGATAAAGTAGAAAAAGGTGAATACGGCAATGAAATTGACAATAGGAAGATAACTGTTGTTAATCAAGGCTCAAATACAATGGTGGTAAATGACACAGTGCAAAGATGGAGAGATTTGCCGGTATATATCTACTCTCCAAAAGACAAGACTACTGTTGATGCAAATACGAGTGAAATAGAGATTAAAGGCAATACTTACAAAGGTGCAAAAGTAACTATAAATGATGAATCTTTTGTGCAACAAGAAAATGGAGTATTTACAAAAGTAATTCCTTTAGAATATGGTGTAAATACTATCAAAATACATGTAGAGCCAAGTGGTGACAAGAATAATGAACTTACAAAAGATATAACAATAACTGTTACAAGAGAGGAGCCCGGCCAGGAGACAGAACCTGCTCCTACTCCACCAACAGAGACAACAAAACCAGCTCAGGAAGTATCACAAGGAAAAGTAGTTATAGAAAATAACACAACAACACTTACAATAGACGAAAACAAAGTAGCAAAAGACATAAAAGACACTTCAAAGAAAGAAATACAATTTGACTTAACAAATATAGGAACTACACCTCAAAAAGCATTAGAAATACCTGTAACTGTACTTAATTTAATAGCAGAGAACAACAAAAACGTAGTTGTAAAATCAGACGAAGTAACCCTTCAATTTGATGCAAAAACTTTGGGAGTATCACAAGAAACAATTGACCTCATAAGCAAAGCAGGAACAATAAAACTTAACATACACAACAAAGGCAAAATAACCGCATCATCTTTCGAGCCGGTAACAAGCGCCTATGACATAACAATAAAAGCAGGAGACAAAGACATAAAAATAGGGTCACCAGTAAAAATGACATTTAACATAAAAGGTGGAAAAGACATAAGGAAAATAGGAGTATACTACTTAAACGAAAAGACAAATCAATGGGAATATGTAGGAGGAAGAATTGACAAAAAGACAAACACAATAACCTTTGAAGCCAAACACTTCTCAACATATGGAGTCTTTGAATACAATAAAGAATTCAAAGACGTAACAAAAGACAATTGGGCATATGACGTAGTAAATGTACTTACATCAAGGCATATAATAAAAGGGATAGACAGTGAAACATTTTTACCGAACGCCAAAATATCGAGAGCAGAATTTGCAGCATTAATGATAAGAGCATTAGGGATAGAAGAAGAGCCATACAAAGGAGAATTCAATGACGTAAAAGAAGGAGCATGGTATGCAAACGCGATAGAAGCAGCATATAAAGAAGGGATAATATTAGGAGACGGCAAGAATATGAGGCCGGATGACCCAATAACAAGAGAAGAGATGACAGCAGTAATTATGAGAGTGTACGGAAAGCTTGTAGAGCACAAAGAAGACAGTATAGGCAATACCACTTTCAGTGATAACAACAAGATAAGTGAATGGGCAAGGGATGTAATAGCAAATGCAGTAAAGCTTGGAATAGTAAGAGGATATGAAGATAACACTTTCAAGCCAAAAGACAACGCCACAAGAGCAGAGGCAGCAGCTATGCTTTACAGAATTTTAGAGAAAACAGGAAATATATAAAATGAAGATGCGCCCTAACGGGCGCTTTTTTTTGTTAGTCATTTTTCATCCATGTGCGGCAGAAGGTACACACGGGAGAAACAGAAGGAAAACCACATACCTCACAATTTATTTTTGGAGGACGGGCAGAAGTACCAGCAAATAGATAGGCATATTTTGTGTAGTTTTTATAAAAAGACCTTTTAATTCCTGGGGAATTTTCCTCTAACATATCTAAGGCTTCTTGATATCTTATATATTTTGCTTCTCTTGAATAAGGGCATACTGCGGTTACAGGCTTTATATTGTGAAGTTTTGCAAAAGCAATTATCTCTTCTTCTGCTTGGAAAGCGAGAGGTTTAATTTTTCGAGAAAATCCCGGTTCTTCAGGGAGTACAGGAGTTCCCTTTGATAAATGATGAAGGTCCCATCGGAATAGATTTGCTAAAAGCAACTTAGCCATATCGTCTAATGTGTGACCTGTTGCTAGTGCATCAGCTTTTACAGATAAAGTGTATTCATTCATAAGATGCCTTTTAGTAACTCCACATAGAGCACATATCCTGTCTTGGTGTTTAGCTACATCTGGGATACATTTTCCAAATTTTTCTTTTAAGCTTACTATTTCTAGAGGAATATCATTTTCTTTGCAAAAGTTTTCCACAACTTCTCTAGATCGAGAAGAGAAGTTATTTTCTTCTATTCCTAGATCTATAAAAAAGCCCAGCACTTCATAACCTAATCTTTTTAAGACAAAAGTAGTGACTAAGGAATCTTTTCCCCCTGAGATTGCAACAACTACGCGCCCTTTCGGAGGCAGCATTTTATATTTTTCAATAGTTTTGGCAACTTGTCTCATAAAAAAAGCATCCAAATGTTCTTCGCAAAAGGCGGAATTATGAGCGGGGAATTTTACAATTGCTGGTTTACGGCACACAGTACATTTCAATGGCATAACCTCCTTTACTTAATAAATTGTATACTACAATTAAAGCTATACCTTAAATTATAAAAAATTTAAAAAGAAATTGCAAAAACGCTAATTACTTCAACAAGTTTTCCTTAAAAAATTTCTAAAAAAATAGTATTATATAGTTGTGAGGAACTTAAGAGGGAGTGAAAAATTTTGAAAGTGATAGAAGCAAAGAAAATTACAGAAATAGTAAAATTGCTTTGTATTGAAGCTAATTATGAATTACCTCGAGATATATTTAAAAGTTTAAAAGAAAGAATAAAAGAGGAAACAAGTCCATTGGGTAGAGAAATTTTAAAAGATATAATTGCAAATGCTGAAATAGCGAAAACGCAAAGAATGCCTATATGTCAAGATACAGGAATAGTGGTAGTTTTTGTAGAGATAGGACAAGAAGTACATATAGTTAATGGCAGTTTAGAAGAAGCGATAAATGAAGGTGTAAGACTGGGGTATGAAGAGGGGTATTTGAGAAAATCTGTTGTAAAAAGCCCTATTTTGCGAATAAATACTGGTGACAACACTCCTGCGATAATACATTATCATATCTGTGAAGGGAATAGACTTTCAATAACTGTAATGCCTAAAGGTGCAGGAAGTGAAAATATGAGTGCTTTAAAAATGCTAAAACCTTCTGACGGAGTAGAAGGGATTAAAAATTTTGTTATTGAAACAGTTGAAAAAGCAGGTCCTAATGCTTGCCCTCCCTCGATCGTGGGAATAGGAATTGGAGGGGATTTTGAACTTGCTCCTTATCTTGCTAAAAAGGCGTTATTGAGGAAAGTGGGAGAAAGAAATACTGACGAAGTGATAGCTCAATTAGAAGAAGAATTACTGCAAGAAATAAATACATTAGGTGTTGGTCCGCAAGGATTGGGAGGAAGTACTACTGCTCTTGATGTTCATATTGAAACTTATCCTACCCATATAGCTTCTCTTCCTGTAGCTGTCAATTTAGGATGCCATGTTACAAGACATGCTACTTTTGTATTATAATATTGTTGGGAGGAAAAATGATGTACAAGAAAGTAACTACTCCTTTAGATGATGGAATAGTAAACCAGCTTAAAGCAGGGGACTTAATTTTGCTATCAGGAGAAATTTATACAGCAAGAGATGAAGCTCACAAGAGAATGATAGAATCATTAAATAGAGGAGAAAAATTACCTTTCGAAATAAGAAATAGTGTAATTTATTATGTAGGTCCTTGTCCTCCTAAACCGGGACAAGTTGTAGGAAGTTGTGGGCCTACTACAAGCGGAAGAATGGATAAATACACACCGGTATTAATTGAATTAGGATTAAAAGGCATGATAGGAAAGGGATATAGGAGTAAAGAAGTTATAGAAGCTATGAAAAAGTATAAAGCAGTCTATTTCACTGCTATAGGAGGAGCAGGAGCACTACTGGCACAAAAAGTAAAAAAAGCAGAAATAGTAGCTTATGAAGATTTAGGTACAGAGGCTATCTATAAATTTTTAGTTGAGGATTTTCCTGTTATTGTTACTATAGATATCTATGGCAATAATTTGTATGAGATTGAGAAAGAAAAATATAAGACTAATTTAAAAAGGTGAGACAAAAATGGCGCTTCTACCCTTAAAAGAACTATATTTAGAGTGTTTACATTGTACAAAATGTGACCTTAGTAAGACGAAAACTAATATGGTTTTTGGAGAAGGAAATTTAAAAGCAAAAGTTATGTTTGTTGGAGAAGGACCAGGAAGAGACGAGGATTTGCAAGGGAGGCCCTTTGTAGGGAGAGCTGGTCAACTTCTCAACAAAATGCTTGAAGAGGTTGGATTAAAAAGAGAAGAAGTTTATATTGCCAACATAGTAAAATGCAGGCCACCAAATAATAGAGTGCCCTTACAGAGTGAAATTGACGCTTGTTTGCCTTATTTAAGAAATCAAGTTGCAATAATAGCTCCTAAAATAATAGTTTGTCTTGGAGCTACTGCAGCAAAGGCTATAATAGATAAAAACTTCAAAATAACAGCAATGAGAGGACAATGGCTTGAAAGAAAAGGCGTTAAAATAATAGCGACTTACCATCCAGCTGCAATTTTGAGAGACCCTGAAAAATTAGAGCCTGCAATGGAGGACTTTAAAAAAATTAAAGAAGAGTTAGATAAATTATCGTAATTTAAAGCATTTTAAAGTATAACCAAGCATAGTCGGTATAATTACGAATAATGGCTTTATATGACTTTCTATAGGGATTGAAGTAGAAACATAAAAATGATATATTAATAAACGTCGCTGCTGAGGCGGCAAGACAGCAAAAGAGGGTATTGACAAAGGGAATAGAATTTGCTAATA
>NZ_AVAF01000073.1 GCF_000445185.1 Thermoanaerobacter sp. A7A | reverse complement strand
TGACCCCAAGTTAGTTTATGCAGATGAGAATAAAGTCATCATTAACGATGGAGACGACATGGTTGTTGAATCGAGAGGGAATTTCTACAGGTTACCTATAAAATTAAATCTTGGGATAGAAAGTTTTATATTGACAAGCCCGAGTGGGAAGAATGCTTTAATAAGTACAATCGATAAAGATGGTTCTAACAATATAGCTATTGTGAATTTTTTTAAAGGATCTAAACTAACATTGGATCAGGGAGTTATACGATATGTAATTTCTAATTTTTATTCTATGCTGCCAAGTGACTACTATTTTGCTTATACTAATAAAGGTTCAGAAACAATTAAATTGGTTGATTTGGATGCTCTAAAAATTCGTGAAGTAAAAGTGAATGTGCCTGTTAATGATGCAATTGGTGTAAAGAGGAATACAGGGTACCAGATTTATTTTGAAAGTTCAGGAAAAATCTACAAAAAGCTAGAGCAAGAGGAACCTAAATTAGTTACAAATGGGTACTTGTTATCTGTAGATGAAAATAGCAATGTATATTTTTACAGAAATATAAACATAAAAACCACGAAAATATATAAGGTGGACAAAAATGGAGGAGAAAAAGAAATAGCTTTAATTGACAAACCTAATGAATTGATAAAGAGAGGGAGTGAAGCGGTTATTTTTATTACAGCAGCTACTGATAAACAATTTTTAGAAAACAATATAGAATTTATAAATTTGATAACGGGGAAACGTACTGCTTTATCAGGAAATCTCAACGACGTGGTTCCTTTACTGTATGATAGAGGAAATATTGCAATAGTTTTTTATAGAGATGGAAGAGCGCAAATAGTTGATACGAGGACAGGGAAAATAGAGCTTATAGAAAATTTTGACAAGTACGTGCTTTCAGATTTAAAAATGACATTAGGATTAAATGTTTATAAAAATTACCCTATAAAGTTTAATAAAATTGTGCAATTGAGAAAAGAAAATGATAACATTAGGCTTTCATTGGTGGATTCTCATAGCAAAATTTTAAAAATTTTGGCACAACAGCAGCTGAAGGATTAAAAGGATTGAATTGAAAGGGGATCCGAAAAATCTAGTAGAGAAAAAAGAGCTGTAATGCCAGACAAATTTGGAAGAGTGGAATTGAATGGAGTGTACATAGGCTTATCTTACGACTTTTCTCAAGTGAAGATATTAAAAATAGGTGATGATAGAATTGAAGTTATAGATAAAAAACAGGAAAGCTATTAGATGCCTATGGTGAAG
>NZ_AVAF01000072.1 GCF_000445185.1 Thermoanaerobacter sp. A7A | reverse complement strand
CTTTGTCGCGAGTCGCATTACTTCACAAAATGCCAATCTTGCAAAATAGTTTGTCAACAGTCTGGTACTCCGAAAAGGAGTGTTTTTTTTGTTTCCACATATTGCAGGAATATTGTTTTTTATGTAGAATTATATTAAATAGAAGGATAATGAGAGGGGTTTGATACTATGAATATCACAGTAAGCGGTAAAAATGGCATGACAGTTACGGATGGGCTAAGGGATGCAGTGCTAAAAAATGTGAGCAAGTTAAGCAAGTACTTTACTGAGGACACTGAAGTTAGGACTGTTTTAAGTGTCCAGAAAAACAATCACATTGCGGAAATCACAATACCTTTTAAGGGTATTATATTTAGAGCTGAAGAAGTCAGCGATGACATGTATGTGTCAATTGATAGAGTTGTAGACAAAATAGAAAAACAAATACTCAAACACAAGGCAAAGCTTAAAAATAGATTTGGTTCTAATGAGTCAATAAGGTTTGAAATTCCAGCTGCTTATGAAGAAGCTAAGGGAGAAGAGGAAGAGGGTTCCTTTGAAATAGTTAAAACAAAGAGGTTCCCCATAAAGCCTATGTCACCTGAGGAAGCGATTCTTCAGATGAATCTGTTGGGACATAACTTCTTTGTATTTACAAATGCCGACACTGACACTATAAATGTCGTATACAAAAGAAAAGATGGGAAATATGGCTTAATAGAGCCAATAGAATAAAACTACATAAGAAGCTAAAAAATTGGGGGATAGGCTCTATCCCCAATTTTTTTGTCTAAAAAGAAGGAATTTTAAATTTTGTATAGAATATATTTTTAGTGTGGACAAATTTTAATAGGGTGTGAAGATAATGGGTGAAATAACAAAAGATACAGTAAATTCGATGGAAGAGTATATAAATAAAATTCAAGGAGTACTATCCTGTAGGGTAGTTGTAGAGAATGGTGAAATAACAGAAATTCACGTGTTGGCTGACAGTACAAGGAATGCAAAGCAGATTGCAAGAGATGTGCAATCTGTCATAATGGCACAGTTTGGAATTGATATAAATCATAAAATTGTCAGTGTAGCGCAAATTGATATGGGAGAAAATCTCCAAGGAGAACAGAGGCTTGTTTTTTCAAGCTATTCATTTATAAATAACGGACTTACCAGTGAAGCGAGAGTTATCCTCACAAGAGGGGATGAGGTTTTTGAAGGATATGCCGAAGGACCTAATACTGCAAGTAATAAATATAGAATAATTGCCAATGCTACACTGGACTCTATTTCTAAATTGATTCCTAAAAACCATTTATTTTTGTTGGAAGATGTCGATATATTTAATATAGCTAAAAGCAGGATAATAGTTGTAGGGGTTACTCATGTGACAAATAACCAGGAGGAACTCCTTACTGGCTCTTGTCTTATAAAAAAAGATGAAGGGGAAGCTGTGGTAAAAGCTACATTGGATGCTGTCAACAGGCGTGTAATGTCAATTACGTCCCGTTAGTTATTTTAACACCCAAACCGCTTAAAAGTTGCTTAGCGTAGCGTTACCTGAAGCCTAAGGGCAGAAAGTTTAACAGCAAAGGAGGGTTTCAGGATGAATAAAGCGACAATTATAAAAATATTGCTGGCTTTAATGGCACTTGCATTAGCTGGAGGTGCAAATGTTTCTTGGGGTTAAGCGGTTTGAGGTGTTTTTTAGATTGAAAATAGGAGGTCTATTATGCTTAACAAAAGAGTAAAAATATACATTTCTATAATAATAGCTTTAGGGTTATCTTTTATTATTTATTCTATATTAAACATTCCTATAAATAGAGTTATAGATATAATTCTATTTGGATTTTTTGCTGCTTTAGCCGAATCAATGCCAATATATGTAACCAAAGAACTTGCTGTATCTGTTGCATTTGCAATTGATTTAATGGCCGTTCTTATCTTTGGTCCATATGAAGGTTCTTTAATTGCTTCTTTAGGTATGACTTTTCGTTTTGTTAAATATTCTGATGGCAGGATAGTACATATATTTAATTTGCCTTATTATAAAGTTTTATTTAATGCTTCTCAACTAGCTTTAAGTGTTGGCGTTGGTGGCTTAATATATGAATATACTGGTGGTATTCCGGGTACTTACATATATCCTCGATATCTTTTGTCAGCAGTGTTAGCAGCAATAGTATATTACCTATTAAACACTATTATTGTAGCAATATTATTATCTCTTTTATTAAATAAGTCTTTTAAATATATATTAACAAAAGATTTTAAATGGATGATTCCAAACTTTCTCTTTCTTGCCTTTTTGGGTATAGTTATGTCTGAAGCTTTTATAAAAATAGGGTATATAAGTCTTATTTTACTTTTTATACCTTTGTTGATGATACGATATATGTTTAAGCTTTACATGGACTCAAAGCAGTCTTATTATGATACAATAAATGTGCTTGTAAAGGCTCTTGATGCAAAGGACAAGTACACAGCGGGTCATTCAAAAAACGTAGAAAAAATTTCGGCTTTACTTTGTAGAGAATTTGGATTGAGTGAGTCTCACACTGAAATGGTGAGGATTGCAGCCCTTTTACATGATATAGGAAAGATTGGAGTAAAAGAAGAGGTTTTAAATAAGCCAGGGAAGTTAACTGATGAAGAATTAAGCATAATAAAAGAACACCCTCAAAAGGGCTATGAGATATTGAGAGATGTTCCTGCTTTAAAAGAGGCTTCTCTGTGGGTGAAATACCATCACGAGTGGTATAATGGGAATGGATATCCCGACGGGATAAAAGGTGATGAAATACCATTGGAAGCGCAGATACTTTCCCTCGCAGACGTTTTCGATGCTTTAGTTTCAGACAGGCCCTATCGAAAGGCTTTTTCACAAGAGGAAGCATATAGAATAATTGTGGCAAATGAAGGGACACAGTTTAGCCCTAAAATAATAAATGCTTTCAAAAAAGCTTTTGAAAAGAATAGGGAGGAGTTTAAGCATGATATTTGATTCACTTGGTGCTTCTCTAATTTATGGAACTTTAAGAAGAGGAAAAATCAGCGGAATTGCTGATATTGACATAAAAAAACCCGGCCTTTTTATAGCTGCTTTTGTTTTGGAGTTTGGTATGTTAAACCTTGCTAATAAGTTTCACGTCATTATGGAATACCGGTCTTATATCCACTTCTTTGTTTATCTTTTGCTTTTCATAGGATTGTGGTACAATAGAGATAACAAGTATTTTAGAATAATAAGCATTGGAGTGCTTTTAAATTTTATCGTTATATTTGCCAACGGAGGAAGAATGCCTGTCTCCATTGATGCTTTAAAGGCAGCGGGACTTAATAATCTCATCCCTGACCTTCAGTCAAATAAAATTGCTACACATCAGGTTTTGACAAGTTCTACACGGTTAAAATTTTTAGCAGATGTCTTAGTGTTGCCGAAACCTTATCCATTGCCAAAAACCTTTAGCATAGGAGATTTTATAATGGCGACAGGCACATTTTTACTTGTTACAAATGCTATGCTTAAAAAGGTGAAGAATCATGACGGCACAAGAGCGAAGGAACAAAATAGTTGAAATTTTAAAGAATGCTAAAGAGCCTATATCCGGCTCTGACCTTGCTAAAAGGTTTGGAGTGACAAGGCAAATTATTGTGCAAGATATAGCTATTTTAAGGGCTAAAGGGATTAAAATATTGTCTACCCCTCAAGGTTATATAATAGACATTGTAAAAGAAAACACTGTAAAAAAGGTTTTTGCTGTCAAACACGGATACGACAGGACAGAGGAGGAGTTAAATTTAATAGTTGATAATGGCGGAAAAGTGCTAGATGTAATTGTAGAGCATCCCTTCTATGGGGAGATAAAAGGGCTTTTAATGCTTTCTTCAAGATATGATGTAAGTAAATTTATGGGATTTGTAAAAGAAGGAAAAGCGACCCTTTTGTCTTCTCTGACGGATGGAGTGCATCTTCACACTGTTGAGGCGGAGAATGAAGAGGTACTAGATAGAATACAAAGGGCTTTGGAAGAAAAAGGGTTTTTAATAGAATAAGGAATAACCACTTTCTAAAAATTTTAAAGTGGTTGTTTTATTATTGACATATGTATATACATCTGTGTATACTATAATTATGAAAGTTAAAGAATGGGGGTTTTAATGTGAAGACAAGAGAAATTACTATTGGAGGGCTTTTAGCAGCATTGGCACTTGTTATACCATTGGCTTTTGGAGGAGTATTAGGAATAGTTATTCCGCCTTTCTCAGCCACACTGGCATCTCATGTACCTGTAATGCTGGCAATGCTTATAAGCCCTGCAACAGCAGTATTTGTAGGGATTGTATCTGCGATAGGCTTTTTAATAAAATTGGGACCTGTAATAGCAGCAAGGGCGGCAGTTCATGCAGTGTTTGGCTATGTTGGAGCTAAAATGATGCAAAGAGGATATTCTTTTCCCGTGGCGTTAGCCGTTACACTTCCAATACATGCTGTTTTAGAAGCAATTGTGGTAATACCTTTTGGATTTGATTTTTACAAGGCTTTTGTGGTTGTAGGAATAGGAACAATGATTCATCACACAATAGATTCTGCAATTGCATTGGCACTATTTTATGCATTAAATCCTATTTTGAAGTTTAAAGCTGTGGACACAAAAAATTAATCTTTTAAAAAGGAAACGTCTCATTTTGAGATGTTCTCAGTCTGTAGACAAACTCTTTATGATGTATTGACATTTTGCATAAGTGAAGCGACGTGACAGAGCAGCAACTAAACTTAGCGAGACCGACAGACGAAGGCGGGGCCGAAGCCAAGGAGGGCGGAGGCGGGCACCTGAGACAGGGATGTCGAATGTGCCCGGAACCCCGCCTGAGTCAGAGGTCGAGCTTTAATTTAGTCTGTGATGTCACCTGGAGCGAACGATGCAAAATGCCAATAAAAATGGAACTTTGTCTAAGACAGAGAACGCATCATTTTGAGACGTTCTTTTTTGTGAAAATTGTATGAAGGGAGTGTAAAATATTCTTTGGTTAGTTGTATAATTAAATGCAACAGATAAAAAAAT
>NZ_AVAF01000071.1 GCF_000445185.1 Thermoanaerobacter sp. A7A | reverse complement strand
TTCTACGGGGGTATCAAGAATGACAGTAATATTTGTAGGAAAAGACAATCAAATTACAATAAAAGCTCCAAAAAATGTTGAAAAACTCGCGAAAGAGTTGGATATAAATTTAGAATCACATGTCTTTATAAAAAATGGAGAAATAGTTACTCCAGATGAAATTCTTCAAGATGATGATGTAGTAGAGATAATATCGGTAGTTTCTGGAGGTTAGTAGAAGGAGGCTTTACCAATTGAAGTGCATAAGATGTAAGAAAAAAGCAGTTATCACTCTAAAAAGGCATAATGCAGCCTTCTGTGCTGAGTGTTTTTTACATTATTATAGAAACCAAGTCTTAAAAAACATTCAAAAAAATAAAATGTTTAAAAAAGACGATAGAGTTTTAGTGGTAGTATCTGGCGGCAAAGATAGTATGGCTCTGTGGGACGTTCTAGCCAAGGAAGGTTATAACGTTGTCGCAATGTATATAAACCTTGGAATTGGAGAGTATTCAAACAGGTCTCAAGAGGTGGTTGAAAATTTTGCAAAGAAAAATAATCTTCCACTCATTGTAAAAAATATTAAAGAAGAATTCGGGCTTGATATATACAAGCTTTCAAAGACTTTAAAACGAAGCCCCTGTTCCGTATGTGGAACAATTAAAAGATACTTGTTTAACAAAGTAGCTTACGACAATGGATTTTCAGTTATTGCAACAGGTCATAATTTAGATGACGAAGCAGCAACACTTTTAGGCAATATTTTGAATTGGGGAGAAAGCTATCTTGCAAGACAGGGACCAGTTTTACCTCAAACTCATCCGAAACTTATAAAAAAAGTAAAGCCTCTTTATACTTTAACAGAAAAAGAAAACATGTATTACGTACTTTTAAACAAAATTGAATTTTTACATGAAGAGTGTCCTTATTCAGTTGGAGCTCGTTCAATTCTTTATAAAGAATTGCTAAATGAACTGGAAGAAAAAAGTCCTGGCACAAAACAGCGTTTTTTGATTGGCTTCCTTGAAAAGGGCAAAAAACATTTTAAAGAGGTAGAAAATATTGAATTGAAGGAATGCAAAACTTGTGGCCATGTCACAACAACGGAAGAATGTTCTTTTTGCAGACTTACAAAAGTTTCTAATACCGTTAGCTAGTGTAGAGATTGTACCTAAGGCTGGTAGTATAAAAAATTTTTAAAACCAGCCTTTTTCTTACACAAAAGTCAACATTTAAAATTACAAACAAAGTAAGGAGAGTGAAAAATGCATGAATCTTTTTGATGTAATGCTTAAAAATTATTTTGATGAAAAGATGCTTGACAAGCTTTCAAGAGTAAAAATTCTTCTCATTGGCTGTGGTGGACTTGGTTCAAATGTTGCAGTAATGCTTATAAGAAGTGGTATTAAAAACCTCACAATAGTCGATTTTGATGAGGTAGACATCTTAAATCTCAACCGACAAAATTACTTTTTACACCAGGTAGGAGAAAAAAAGGTATTAGCCCTTAAAGATACTCTCTTTAAAATCAACCCCCACGCAAACATAGCAGCCAAAAATATAAAAATTGATGAGTCAAATTTAGATGAGTTAATCCCTCAACATGATATAGTTGTGGAAGCTGTTGACAATGAATTTACCAAAACGCTGATTTTTAAAAAAGCCCAAAAACATAATAAAAAAGTGGTTTTGGCTTCAGGTGTCGCAGGATTTGGTGATTGCGAAAATATTAAAATAAAACGGGGTAAAAACTTTTCAATTGTGGGGGATTTTGTTACATCGATTAATGAAAAGAAACCTTTGGCACCCAAAGTCATGGCAGTCGCCGCAATACAAGCAGATGAAGTATTAAGGATGATAAATGAGCTGGAGTAAAAATGAT
>NZ_AVAF01000070.1 GCF_000445185.1 Thermoanaerobacter sp. A7A | reverse complement strand
TTTGTTCCTTGTAATGTAACTTTTTTACTCTAATATTTATTTCATTTTGCAATCACCTAAATTCATTTTTTGGTTTTTGTAGAACCCTTATTTTATAAATAAGGAATTCTATTACATATTTTTAAAGGAATTCCCCTAATCCTGTAAAATTTATATCGTAGCCGAATTCAAAAAATAAAATAAAGGAATTCCCAGGAAAATCAAATCCTAATTATCACTTTATGCTTGCTTTTTCAATTGTCCAAAAAATTCTCTATTCAACTATTTATTCGTATCCTTTAAGAGAACTTATAGCTTCTCAAGGATTTCCTATTTTTTAATCTGTGAATCTTTTAATTTTTTAATTACTTGCTAAACTTTGGCATTAGATTTCACCATTTTTTCAATTTTAAAAGTACCGATTATACCTGTCCAATTTAACTCCGAATTTACATGTATTCAAAGTACAATATTGTTATTTTGTTTATTTAAAAAGTTGTCCTACCTTAGGATAAACAAAATCCTCTTCTTCTACCAAAAAATTCCCCTAATTACGGTAAATTATTTCTAAATGTCTCCAATATCAATACTGACGAAGCTGCACCTGGATCAAGGTGCCCTATTGCCCTTTCTCCGAGTCTCATTGCTCTACCTTTTTTTGCTACCAATGGAATAGTAGAATCTGCACCCTTCTTAGCTGCTTCTACAAATATTTCAAACGCTTTTTTGGGCTCTATATTTTCTTCTATAGCCTTTGTAAAAGCATCCAACCCAGGCCTTAAAGCGTCAACCATCGTTTTTTCTCCTACTACAGCTTTACCCCTCATTTCAACTGATTCTATTGCCACTTTAAACATATTGTAAAAAACTTCAAAATCAACTTCTTCTTTATTTTCCGCCGGTTCCCCAAATTTCATAAAAAAGCTCCCATACAATGGTCCTGCAGCACCACCAACTTTAGATAATAAAGCCATCCCTACTTTTTTAAAGAAAAATGTTAGATTTCCTTCTTTCCATTCTGGCAAATTTTTCATAATTTCTCTAAATCCTATACTCAGATTTACTCCATGATCACCATCACCTATTTCAGAGTCTAATTTAGTCAAATAATCTTTTTGCTGTTCTATAACTTCCGCTAAATTTTCAATAACTTTCACAAAATAACTTTTATTAAGTATGTAGTCTTTATACATGAACATTTCCACTCCCTTGTATCAATTTAATTAGACTTGTGCAAAATTCAGAAGGCTTCATTTAAGCCATTCTACAGATATACTTTTTTCCTATCACTCTTGAATTTTTTATCTTTTACGTAGGATTTCCCCTCCCATTTGTCGAATTATTATATATACACTATAAAAAATTTTTTAAGAAGGAGGAAATCCTACATGTATCAGCTTCAATTGCTTTTAAATATACCTGAACTCTTTACCTCTCAGTCTAAAATTGATTTCTATTCTTCTATGTTTGAAAATCTAGACCTGTCTTCAATACCTGAATTCCCTTCCTCTAGTCCTGGCCGTAAGGGTTATTCTCATCATGCACTTTTTAGTCAATTTAATATATTAGTTCTAAAAGGGTTAAGCGAACACCAGCGAAGTCAATGGTGTTCGCTTCTGGTCAATTGGTCAACAATTATTTCATTACTTGATAACACAATAAGGAGTATCGCAAGGATAATCTAATAGTTCTTTCAATTCGTTGTCTAATTTCATTAAAGTAACTGACATGCCTACCATATCCATTGTAGTAGCATATGGTCCCACAAATGATCTATAAATCTTAATTCCGTTTTCTTCTAGAATCTGAGCTACTCTTCTAAAACAAATATGTAAGTCCATTAACGGAGTAGCCCCTAAACTATTTACAAGTACTGCTACTTCATCTTCCTTATTAAACGGTAAGTCAGGTAATATATGATTCATTATTTCATCAATTACCTTATCAGCTTCCTGTAGTTTACCTCTTCTAACGCCTGGTTCACCATGTATACCCATGCCTATTTCCATAAGTCCTTCCTCTAATTCAAACATTGGTTTACCTGTTGATGGATGTGTTGCTGCTGCAAGTGCAACTCCCATTGTTCTTGTGTTGTCATTTGCTTTTATTGCAGCAGCTTTTACTTCATCCAAATCTGCACCCGTAGCTGCTTTAGCACCTGCTATCTTAAATACAAAGAAATCTCCCGCAATTCCTCTCCGATCTTTAATATTCGCTGAAGAAGCCACATCATCAGTTACCAAAACTGTCTCAACTCTAATTCCATCCGCAGCTGCCATTTCAACTCCCATGTCAAAATTCATTACATCTCCTGCATAATTTCCATATAAATATAGGCATCCACGTCCTGCATCCACAGCTTTAACCGCATTATAGCACGGTTCTGGAGAAGGAGAAGTATTGATATTTCCTATAACCGCTGCATCTGCAAAATTTTCACCAACATATCCTAAGAATAACGGTTCATGTCCTGAACCTCCTCCTATAATTATTCCTACCTTGTTCTTTACTGGAGCCCTTTTATAAACTACTACGCGCCCATCATTTTCCAGTAACTTTACATGTTTATCATGAGCTTTACAAAACCCCTCCAGCATTTCTTCCACCACGTCATAAGGATTATTGATTAGTCTTCTCATAAAAATCTCCTTCCTTTTAATTTAATTAATTTAAATTAACCAAATTTATTTACTTTTTTGCTTTCTTCTGCTGCATGAATAATTTCGCTTACATTATTAGTAATTGAAGCTTGTATAACAGCTGCTATCGTCCCTTCAACCAAAGGTGCATCTACAAGTGTGATTTTTTTTCTTAATTCCTCATTTAGCATATCTAATACCATTTGAGTCGCCATAATAGAACTTCCTATATCTGCAAAAATAAAAATATTGTCACCATCATAAATTTCCTCTATTACCTTTTTTATTTTTAAAGGATTAGTTCCTATACGTTCATCTTCTGTACCACCAATTGGTATTAACTTAGAATTTTTGTTATTCATTTGTTCAACTATCTCTACAACACCCTCAGCAACCTTTTTGCTATGTGATACTATTATAAAGACTGCCATTTAAATCCCTCTCTTTTGTATCGCTATAATACAATACATTTGCAATAAACTTTAGGATTTTATTTCCTGATCAGATAACATAGAATATTTGCATATTAAGAAGGAACATAGATACCCCCGTATAAAAGCGGGGGTATCTACTACTTATTATCATAGTTCGCTTATTTTATCATTAACTTTCTTTAAAGCATAGTATATTTCTCTATATATATCGTAAACTTTTTCATATTTGCTCTTATTTTCAGCAATTGGCATAGTTCTAGTTTCTATTTTGAGAAGTTTTCTTGCTGCTTCTTTAACTGATGGCCAGAAACCCGCTCCTACTCCTGCAAGTATAGCCGCACCATATGATCCTCCTTCGCCACTGTAACTCACTGTAACAACTTCTGTACCTAATATATCTGCTTGGATTTGTCTCCATTTAGGATTTATAGCTCCTCCTCCACTTACTCTAACCTGTGTGAGGGGAACACCTAATGTTTCAATTAATTTTAGTGCATCCTTCAAGCTGAAAACAATGCCTTCTAACACAGCTCTTACAAACGCTCTTTTATCGTGCACAACATTTATTCCAACAAAAGCACCTCTTGCATTTGGATCAGTGTAAGGACATCTTTCACCTACTATATATGGAGTAAACAATAATCCATTAGCCCCTACCTCAACTTGCATAGCTTCATTAACTAAAATGTTATATGCATCTTCTCCGCTCAGATTTGCAATAATTTTTTCTTCGAGACCAAATGAATCTCTAAACCATTTGAAAGACCCGCCAGCCGCAAGGGTACATCCGAAAATATTCCATTCTCCTGGTACTCCACCTCTAAAAAGTTGTAAGGAACCTCCTGGATTGCGTCCAAATTTTGAAAGAGCGACGGAAGCAATTCCTGCTGTACCAATTATAAGCATCGCTATTCCTTCTTCTGTTGCTCCAGTTCCTACTGCCTGAGCTAATACATCCCCTGCTCCGCCTACTACTGGAGTACCCTCTTTTAAGCCTAATATTGAAGCTGCTTCAGAAGTTAAATGTCCACTTATTTCTGGACTTTCTACTACATCTGGGAAAATGCTTTTCTTTATTTCAAGCAAATTTATTAAATCATCTGACCATTTATTTTTCTCAACATCATATAAGCATGTACCACTTGCATCAGAAACATCCGTAGCAATTTTCCCTGTTAATTTATATCTAATATAGTCTTTAGCTATTACAAATTTATCTATTTTTTCGTAATTTCCCGGCTCTACTTCTTTAATCCACAGAATTTTTCCAATAGTATATCCAGGTAAAGCAGTATTTGCAACATAGTCTATTAACCTATCTTCTCCTCCAACTTTGTTATGAACCTCATCACATTGTTTTCCAACACGATTGTCATTCCACATTATAGCATTTCTTATGACTTTTCTATTTTTATCAAGTGGTACTAGAGTATGCATTTGACCGCTCAATCCAATCGCTGCTATTTCTTCAGGTTTGATTGCAGCTTTTTCTAAAGCCTTCTTTATTGTGTCAACAGTTGCATCCCACCACACTTCAGGGTCACTTTCTGTCCAGCCGGGTCTTGGAACAATAAAATCATATTCTTTTGTTGCTTTAGCTACAATTTCACCTGTTTCGTTAACAATTATCGTTTTACATGCAGAAGTACCAACATCAATTCCCAACACATATGCCATAATATACTCCCCCTTCATCCTTAATGTAAACTTATTAAAACATTAAACTGTTGCATACAACAATAATCCACCCAATAAACCTCCTAAAATTCCTGCCAAAATTGCTGCCCAATTTATTTTTTTGCGATCAAACAAATCAGCTACAAAAGCACCCCAAAATGCCGTCAATGCTTGGTCACTCCATGGTCCTGGAAGATGGCCACTCATTTGTGGCTCAAAAATCAGCCCTATTCCATGATTAACTAACCACACCGTACCCACTATAAAAAATCCTGCAAGTAAGCCTCCAATGCTTTTCCATTCCTCAGCAAGTTTTCCCCACATTAATCCTATTGCCAGTGGAAATAAAATGCCGCCAAATATAGTAGTTACTACATGTTGCCATGTCCACATTTATGCATCACTCCTTCTGAATAGATGTAATAAGTAGCCAGCTATTGTAGCTCCTATTAATTCGAGAACAATGGTCACTAAAGCTGGTCCAATACTTATTCCATGATATAAGCCATAAGAAGCTCTTACCAGTTCGCCATTTGTTTTTAGTTGTATATTACCCCCCAGCAAAGATGAAAGCCATATGGCAAATGCCATATCTATCCATGCACCATCTGGATCATTTGGAAATGCATTTGCATAGTGGTTTAACCACCATGCTGTGGTTATTATAAGTCCTGCTGCAAGCCATCCACCAAGCCAATGCCAATGAGCTAATGCTGAAGGCCATATTGTGAATACACCGTATCCAGCAAAAGCACCTGTAATTGCTCCTATCAAAATTCTTGACAGCTTCATAATGTAAAATACTCCCCCTTTTTTATAAAATTTTTGGTTTTCCTGCAGAACCCCTTTTATGATAAAAGGAGTTCTGCTTTATATTTCAAAGGAATTCCTCCCACCGGTAGAAACCATTTTTACTTATATCGAATACAAAACTAGGTAGAAAGGAATTCCTTTAAAACCAAACTAATTAAATGAAGTAATGTATCCTTACATGTTTTTGGATTAAATACTCATGCAAGCCCTCAGGACCATGCTCTGCTCCTAAACCACTATCCTTCCATCCACCATATGGAGCATTAATTACTCCCGCATCTACATTATTAATAGCAACATTACCTGCCTGAATCTCTTGTGCACAACGTTTAGCTATGTTCATATTATTTGTATATACTATTGCTGCTAAACCATAATTGGTATCATTTGCTAATTGTATTGCTTCATCTATGTTATTAAATGGCATAACTCCAACCGCCGGACCAAATGTCTCTTCGCGCATTATCAGCATATCATGGTTAACATCACGAACAATAGTTGGTTCATAGAAAAAGCCCTTTTCAAATTTTGGACCTGACGGTCTTTTACCTCCGCACACTATTTTAGCACCTTTGGCTACAGCATCGTTTACATGACGTTCAACTTTTTCAACACCTGCTTTTGTACACATAGGCCCCATATCTACATTTTCGTCTATGAGACTATTCCCGACGACCAGTTTTTTTGTCTTTGCTCCAAATTTCTCAAGAAAAGTCTCGTATACTTCTCTTTCTACATATATTCTGTTTACTGCAATGCAAATCTGACCAGCATTCCTAAAACTACGCCTGACAGCCCCCGTAACAGCAGCATCTAAATTAGCATCTTTAAAAACAATCATTGGTAAACTGCCACCAAGTTCAAGAGTTACTTTCTTTATCCCTGAAGAAGCACTCATTTTTAAAATTTCTTTTCCTGTTTCTGTAGAACCGGTAAAGGCAACACGCTTAACCAATGGATTTTCTATTAATGCAGGCCCTACAGTCCCTCCGGAGCCTGTTATTACATTTAAAACTCCTTCTGGCACTCCTGCATCCACTAAACATTCAACAAATTTTAAAGGAGAAAGTGGAGTTTCACTTGGCAATTTAGCTACTATCGTACAGCCAGATGCCAATGCTCCTCCTATTTTCCAAGCCAGCAATTCAATCGGATAATTCCATGGAGTAATAGCTGCTGCAACTCCAATAGGTTCGTATACAACTATACTTTCTGTATCCTTTTCTTCATTTGCTATTACACGTCCATAAATTCTTTCACCTTCTTCTGCATAATATCTAAGAATTTCTGCTCCTTTTTCTACTTCTCCCTTGGCTTCTTTTACTGGCTTACCCAATTCTTCTGTCATAGTCCTAGCAATTTTTTCAGAACGTTGAAGTACTATTTCAGAAGCTTTTCGAAGAATTTTACTCCGTTGAAATGGATTTTCCTTTTTCCATTTTAAAAAAGCTTCCTGTGCCTTTAAAATTGCTTCTTCGACATCTTCTTTAGTAGCTGCTGGAACAGACGCAAACACCTCCTCTGTGGCAGGATTTACCACTTCTATTATTCCGCCCTTTTTTGCATCTACCCATTTTCCACCTATTAGCATTTTATAGTGCTGTACCATCTATATCTCCTCCTCATTCACTTTACCAGTCACCCATACAACAACTAGTGGAATATTGCCTACTTGTCGAGTAGTGTGAAATTCTCTTGGTGGAACATATAATGCATCCCCTGGCTTTATTGGAAATTCATCATTCCCTACAACCATCACTCCTTCGCCTTGTACTACAAAGTATACTTCTTCCTCATCATGTGCATGGCCTGTTGTGGTCCCTGTGGGATATATTATCGTATACCCCATCTTTAAACGTCTGGAAGGCGAATTCTCTGGATCAACTAACCAGTAAGTATCTCTTAGCGTTGGCTTCTCCCTGTTCTTTACCCATGCCCTTAATGACCTCGTTGCATCTACATCTGGTTCCTTAGAATTAACGTTTACTACATATTTCATAAATATATTCCCCCTTTGAATTTTTTAAAATATTTTTCAGCCTTCGAAAGTTATTAGCTTACATCAAAACCCCTCAAATTATTCCATCACCTCTTTCAAAAATCGTTTACTAAGCTGTCATAAAAAGTAAGAATTCATCTACTATATTTACCTATCCTTAAAATCAACAAGTTATATATACCCCTTTTCTTTTAGCATTTTGTAATTATAAATATATTTTGGTTGACGGCCTTCAAAATAATCAATAACGGCTTGGACAGCTTCTACTGCCATACGTACAGTCGCTTCTTTTGTTAGAGCTGCTGAATGAGGAGATAGTATTACATTCTCAAGTCTTAATAATTCATTATCGCTTGATGGTGGCTCTTGCTGAAACACATCAAGGCCTGCTCCTGCGATCCTTTTTTCTTTTAAAGCCCCAATCAAAGCTTGTTCGTCTATTACTGTTCCTCTTGCCGCATTTATTAAATAAGCTGTAGGCTTCATAGAATATATAAGTTCTCTCGTTATCATTCCCCTTGTTTCAGGTATATCAGGACAATGCAATGTTACAAAATCTGATTCTTTAAATAGTTCCTCAAGCGTGTCAACAAACTTATAATCATATTCTCTAAACTTTTCTTTTACATATGGATCATAAGCAACTATTTTCATTCCCAATCCATCATGGCACTTTTTTGCAACTAAACTTCCTATATTCCCCATTCCAACAATTCCAAGTACCTTCCCTTCTATCTCCATAGAAATATTAGAGTTTCTCGCTCCCCAATTGCCACTGCGAACAGCTTTATCCATTAAATTTAACTGTTTTGCTAAATTTAGTATCATTGCTATTGTGTGTTCTGCTACAGATAAATTATTTACTGCTGGCAAATTGCAAACCAATATACCTTTTTCCGTTGCTGCATTTACATCTATATTATCAACTCCTGCCCCTGTCCTCGATATTATCTTTAAATGTGGAGCATTTTCGATTACTTCCCTTGTAATCTTTGATCTAGTTCTTAAAATAATACCATCTACATCTTTTACCATAGACATAAGCGTTTGTTGACTTGTATCATGTGCTGTAACAATTTCAAATTTTCCCTCTAATAATTTTCTTCCCTCTGGATGTATCTCCTCTGAAAGCAATACTTTTTTCATGCAAGTAGCCCTTCTTCCTGTAAAATTTTTCTAATTTCCTCAATTTCATTTTCATTTAAAGGTAGTAATGGTAGTCTTGGCTCCATTCCATAATAACCTAGCCAGTTCATTGCTACCTTGACTGCGGCTACTCCACCTTTGCCAGATATTTTTTCATTAATTTTACAAAGTCTGTTACTTAGTTCTTCTGCTTCTTGATACTTGCCCTCATTAAATAATTCTTGAATTTCACAGCAAAGGTCAGGCAGGTAATTTGCCATTGAAAGGACACCGCCTATAGCTCCTTTTTTTAATCCGTCCAAAAATTTATTTATAGAGCCGGAAAGTACATAGAACTCTGCTCCCTTAGGTACAGCATTTATATAATTTCCTATATCTTCTTTTGAAGAATCTTTTATTCCAACGATATTAGGATGTTGCGCAAGTACAGAAATTGCTCGAGGAGAAATTAATACTCCATTTGCAGATCTGGGAATGCAATAAATTGTTATCGGAATAGGAGATTTATCAGCAACTTCAGTATAAAATTTGATTAATGCTTCATCAGTCATTTTACTAGCAAAATAATGAGGTGTAAGAACACTGGCAAAATCAACTCCAAAATCTGCTACTTTTTTAGTAAATTCTATTGTAGCCCATGCTGATTCTCTTCCTGTGCCAGCAAGTAAAGTTTTATCTTTTGATTTACTCTTTGCAACTGTCTTTATAACTTTAATTGCCTCTTCATCTGTTAAACTTCTAAATTCGCCATTGCTTCCTAAGCATAAATAACCTTTTAATTTAGAACTATTTAATTTCTGAATATTCTCTTTCAACTTTTCATAATCAATTTCTTGATTAACAAAAGGAGTTACAAGTGGTGCAAATACTCCTGTAAGTTTTTCTCTTATACTCATTATAGTAATATCCTCCTTTTTAATTTACAGTCATTATTTTCGTTTTGTTTTCTATTTCAGCCTCTACTTTAAGCAGTAAAGCAAAAATTGTGCCAAAACGGGCAAAACGTTTAATAGTGAAGTTTCCTACCGTTTCACAGTCTACATTAAAAACCGATAATGCAAATTTGCCATTTATTTTTTATTTCAATGCAGAAATGCAATGCTTACAGACAGTCTATCATTACCTCATTTGCAAACTAAAGTTATTGTTATTCTATAGCTTCCACATCTTTATTTCCCATTGCAAAACTTCTTTTATTAATAAGTTTTAATATCTCTGGTGCTTTATTAGTAGCATTCAATAGTTGTATTTTTTCTTTTACAGTCTTTTTTACATTTTCTCTTGCTACGGCACCATATTTTCTAACATCAACTAAATCCGGGTTATTTGATAATTTTTCCCTTAAAGCATGGGTAAAAGCCTTATTTAATTCTGTAGCAAAATTAACTTTTGAAATCCCAGCTTTTACTGCTTGAATAACAGAGTCATCCATTACTCCAGAAGCACCATGAAGTACTAATGGTATTTTTACCTTGTCTTTTATTCGTGCTATTCTTTCAATATCTAATTGCGCAGATTGAACTTTCATTCTGTGAGCGCTTCCCACTGAAATCGCCAGTGAATCTACTCCTGTCTTTTCATAAAATTCCAAAGCTTCTTCTGGAGTCGTAAGATATTTTTTTACTTCCTCTGGAGAAAGGGGCCCATGAGCTGCATCAGGTATTTTCCCAATTTCCCCTTCTAAAGGAATTCCCGCAGCATGTGCTATTTCAACTAATTTTTTTGTTTTTTCTATATTCTCTTCAAACGTAAGAGACGACCCATCAAACATAAGTGATGTAAATCCTGCTTTTAATGCTTTTATAACTGTAGAAAAGTTTACTCCATGGTCTAAATGGCATACTACAGGTACTGTAGCTTCCTCAGCTAATACTTTAATTAGAGCCGCAAATGATTTCTCCCCCCCATATGCTATTGCTCCTTCACTTATCTGAATTATCACAGGGGCATTTTCCTCTTCAGCTGCCTCGATTATAGCTTGAACCACTTCCATGTTATAAGCATTGAAAGCTCCTACTGCAAATCCATTCTCTCTTGCATAAATAAGCATTTCTTTACTTGTTACCAGTGGCATTATATCAGCTCCTTTATATTAGATATTCTTTTATGAAATTAAATTCCTGTAATGTAACTCCTGCTTCACCTAGATGTCTTGGGTTAGATACTCCTTTTTTATGATCAGCATGATAATCTGAACCCCCACTAAAGAATTTTACTTTTGTAGAATATTTTGTTCTAATATACTCCTCAATTTCAAAATCTTTTAAATTTCCCTTATAGCTTGTTTTGCTGTAAAGATATCGCGCTTCCATACCGTCGATTCCATGGTTTATAAGCCTTTCTATATATTCTTCTCTTGTTAGATTTCTTCCATCGGGATAATGAATTACTTCATCGATTAAAAAAGGATGTGCTAGTACTGCCGTTCCACCACATGACTTTATTAAATCAATTGCATCAAATGGACTTATTTTTTCCCTTCTTACATTTAATTCAGGATCGTCTCTAACCATTATTTTCGCATCTTTCCATGATGGTGCATATCCCTTTTTGGCCATTAATTCAAATATATGTTTTCTTTCAACTTCGTCTGGATCTCTATATCTTATATTTCCATTTTCATCAATATACTTTAATATCTCATTTTCATAGTCAATTGGCATTCCCTTAGCAGTAAGTATTTCACATAGTTTTCTATATGCTTCTGTTTTGCTTCTCCTCATCCTTTCTACTACTTCCGCTAACAGTGGATTTTCCCAATCCATGCGATACCCTAAAATATGAACATCATCTACATAGGTATCGCATGAAAATTCGATTCCTAATACTATTTCTACTCCATGCTGGTGTGCAAATTCCTTTACGCTAATCCTACCTTGAGAAGTATCCAGATAAAGAGGAGGCAGTAGGTCATGGTCTGTAATTGCAACAACTTTAAGGCCACTTTTAGCAGCATTAATAACCAATTCTTCCGGCGAATCATTTCCATCAGAGCGCGTAGTATGACAGTGCAAATCACAATCATACTTTGCCTTTACTGGAGAAGTAGTCACAATTCCTGGAGCTATTGAACCTTCTGTAAAAGATAATATATACAAGAGCCTTGCCTCCTTTCTAATTTTTTAAAATTCATAGTATTACTTTTTATTTTATCATTTATTTTAATTTAGCACGAAAATAGATTTAAAAATCTATTTTCATTCCTGGTCGTGTTTTGTTAAGCATGGATGGTTAATTAATAATTTGTTTTCGTAGTTTTTTAAGATAATAAAATATTAATTTTGTTAAGTTGGTAATTATAAAATCCGGCTGCAGAGCAACTATAGACTGTAAATCACCTGTTCCATATGTCACAGCACAGGTATAAACTCCCGCATTTTTCCCACACAAAACATCTACTTCAGAATCCCCAACGTATAAAGTTTCCTCTGAAATATTATTTATTTTTTTCAATAGCTTCTCTATTATTTCTGAATGAGGCTTTATATTTTCGACATCTTCCAAGCACAATACAACTGAAAAATATTTATCAAGTTCAAAATGTTTTAAAATTTTTTCTGTTAGAGTTCTGCATTTAAGAGTAGCAATTCCAATATTAATTTTCCTTTCTTTTAAAAAGTTTAAAGTTTCTCTTACTCCTGGAAATAAAGAAGTATAATTAGTACAGGACTCGCCATAAATCTTTTCAAATCTGCCGAATACTCTATCAAACAAATGCATATTTTTTCCCTCAAACCACACTTTATAACTGCTTCAGCACCGTTAGCAGTTAAAAATGCTAATGTTTTTTCAGGTAAAGTTGGAAGATTAAATTCACTAAATGCCTTATTTGCAGCTATAACAATATCTTTTTTTGAATCTATTAGCGTTACATCTAAATCGAAAATAACTGCTTTAACATTCAAAGTAAACCGCTCTTTTATTTATTTAGCCATACCGCGATATTTTGCATCTATCATTTTAATTTTCTCCACTTTTGGTAAAGAACGTCCTCCTTGAAATTCTGACTCAAGCCACACATCTACAAGTTTTTTAGCTAGTTCTGGTCCTACTATGACTCCACCCATAGTCATAATTTGTGCATCATTACTTTTACGTGCTCTTTCTGCAGAATACACATCATGGCATACTGCAGCTCTTACTCCAGGCACTTTATTGGCAACAATAGCCATCCCTATCCCTGTGCCACAAATAAGAATTCCTCTTTCAAATTCTCCCGATGCAACTCTTTCGGCAAGTGCTACAGCAATATCGGGATAATCCACTGGATTTTTATCATAAACCCCTATGTCAACTACTGCAATTCCTTTAGACTGTAGATGTTCTTTAATAACTTCTTTTAAATCAAAACCAAAATGATCACTACCCAAAATTATCTTCATCATTTTTTCCTCCTCACTTAGTTCTATTTTTAAGAAAATTCTCTATACTTATAGCTATTGTCTCACCATCTAGCCCAAACCCTTTTTTCAACATATCTTCTGAACCTGCCGTTCCAAATCTATTTTTTACTCCTAACCTCAATTGTCTAATTTGCGGCCTTTTTTCAGTTAAAAATTCTGCCACTGCACTCCCTAGTCCACCCGTTGTATTGTGATGTTCAACAGTAATGATATTATCTACTGAAGATGTAAGCTCCAGTAGCAAATCTTCATCTAATGGTCTTACAGTAGGCATATTTACAAGCGTTACTTTTATACCTCTTGACTGCAAAATTTCAGAAGCTTTTAAACTATCATATACAGCACCACCACAAGCAATAATTAAAGCATCTTTTCCTTCTTTTATAATTTCTCCTTTTCCAATTTTAAAATCTTTCTTTTTGTAAAAAATTACCGGTTCTTCTTTTCTACCTCTAAGCCGCATATAAACAGGACCATTGTATTCAAATATTGCTTTTGTAGCAACATAAGCTTCTGCTGCATCAGCTGGATCTATTATGACTATTCCAGGAATTGCTCGAATCACTCCCATATCCTCTAGTGCTAAATGTGTAAAGCCCAACCACGCTGATGAAAATCCTGTATCTGTTCCTATTAATTTAACATTTAATTTGCTACCTGCCACATCTACTCTTATTTGTTCTGCTGCCCTAAATGCTAAAAAATTAGCATATGATGTGACAACAGGTATTTTTCCACAAAGAGCCATTCCAGCAGCTACACTTACCATAGTCTGTTCTGCTATGCCAACATTAAAGCTCCTTTCCGGAAATTTTTTTATAAAATCTCCATATCGTGATGCTGAATCCGCTGCAACAGTTACAACATCTGGATTTTTCTCTCCCAGCTCAACAATTGCCTCAGCAAATGATGTTCTGGTTGACTTCTTTAATTCACTCATGATAAAGCTCCTCCAATGACATTTCATTTTTTAATTCCTCGTATTGTTCATATGAAAGAACTTTATAGTGCCAATCAACCTTATTTTCAGCAATTTTTAAGCCCTTTCCTTTTACAGTATTAGCAATAATAACAGAAGGCTGACCTTTAACAAACGGAATTTTATTAAAAGCTGTAAGTAATTTTTCTATATCGTGACCATCTATTATTTCTACGCCCCATCCAAAACTTTTCCATTTTTCAGCTAAAGGTTCTAACCGGGTTATATTTTCTGTAAAATCTCCTAATTGCAACATATTTCTATCTACTATTACAATTAAATTATCTAGTCCATAATAAGCAGCAGTCATGGCTGCTTCCCAGTTACTTCCTTCCTGTAATTCTCCATCTCCAGTTATTACAAAAACTCTGTATTCTTTTTTGTCCATTCTGGCTGCTAAAGCCATTCCTACTCCTAGAGCTATTCCATGTCCTAAAGAACCAGTATTAGCTTCTACACCAGGAAGCTTAATTTCTGGGTGACCCGGAAGCATAGTATCATATTTAGTACAAAAATCTCCTAATAATTTTCTTTCAAAAAACCCCATTTGTGAAAGTATAGAATAAAGTGCCAAACATCCATGGCCTTTACTAAGTATTAGCCTATCTCTATCAGGCCATTTTGGATTCTGTGGATCTACCTTTAATACACTTTTATATAAAGTAGCTAAAATTTCTGCTAATGAAAGTGCTGGTCCAAGGTGTCCTGTACCTGCCCGGGTACTCATCCAAATGCAATCTTTTCTTATCAAATCAGCAGTCTGTTTTATCAAATCAATTTCTTCAAAAGTAATGCTCAAAAGAATCAACTCCTTCAGTTATTTTTATTTTTTAAAATAAACTCCTTACATAATTTTCAAGGTCTATAACAGCTTTTGAAAATTGAGTATAAGTAGTAATAGTAGGTTCAAGTTTTTCAAAATCTTCAAGTGGTATTGTAGTTTCGCCATATCCTTCTGCAAAATAGGGAACCCTTAGTAGTTTTTCCATTATCTCATCCGGAACAGATTCTTCACATTTATCTTCAATTGGTCTGTCCATATACAGCATCATAAATGCTTTTATAAGTTCAGGATTCATAGTGTATACTAAATTACAACCTGCAAGTTTTTCTATATGCCATATATACTGTGTTCCATTTACTTTAGGGCTAACTCTGCTGGATGCTACTAACATTTTGCTCGGATAATCTCTCTTAGCCAATATCTTGCATGCTTTTTTTGTTATAGCAATTCCTGCCCACCTTTTCATTTCTTCGGTTAGTTCTATTCCTCTCTCTTTTGCTTGTTCTTCAAAAATTTTTGCATCTTCAAATCTTCCTATCATGATTGTAATCACAGAACGCCACTTAGAATAATCGGTTCCATATTTTTCTCCCAGTGCTTTTCCTTGTTTTACGGCTTCTGCTACTGCTATTATTTGTGGTAAAGTATAACAAAGAGTAGCATTTGTAGGTATTCCTAGCGCTGTAAGAATATATATTGCTAAAACACCTGCTTTAGTTGTCGGAATTTTGACCATAATATTGGGTTGTAATGCCTTTAATTCAAGAGCTTGCCTTACCATTTCTTTGGTATCCACTGAAATTCTTGGATCTACCTGTGCTGATACATAACCATATTTATAACCTGATTTCTCAAAAAGTGGCATGTAAAGACTTGCACCGCGTTTACACGCCTCTTTGTATGCTTCCCATGTTACTTGGGTATAATCCATTCGAGGATTATCCTTTATAATTTCTTGTATAATGTTTGTCCACTCCTCTTTTAAATTATCAAATACCGCTTTTGTAAGCGGGGGATTTGTAGTTACTCCTTTAAAAACCCAATCTTTTGGATCAGATTCTTGGTCCCATAGCTTTTTTAACTGAAAACTTATTAAATCTTTTAAGTCTTTATCTTCTATTGAATTTAAAAAGTCATTACACCATTTTTCATAAATTAAAGGATTTGAATCCCACCATAGTTCTACATTTGGTGACAATGAGTTAAGCCTTTCCATTGCACTAGGTTTGTAATTTTTATTTTTAGTCATCTAGTAACCCTCCAATAGGCAATTTTTCAAGCTTCTATCTAAGCTACCTAAGCAATATTCGTGCCAAAAAAATAAGACCCATGCACTGTAGTGCAAAGGCCTTATTATAATTGGAATGCATAATATTTTATTTACATCAAATAGTTCAATTTGTTAATGATTTAATGCATTTAAAAAATCTAATAACTGCATAATTGCATTAAAGTTTATGATAACATTGACTCGTATTTCTTTAGTTTCCTTATTATTGTAGATTGATCTACTCCTAATACTTCCGCTGCCTTATAACTGCTTCCACATTCTTCTATGGCTTGTTTTATAAGCTGATACTCTACAAGAGCACTTGCCTCTTTTAATGGCATCAATCTGGAAACATGCACTCCAAAAGAGTGATTTGTTTCTTCTTGGTTAAGTAATTCTCCAGGTAAATCTTTTTTTGTTATCTGATCATTTTCAGAAATTATCACAATTCTTTCTATAACATTTTCTAATTCACGAACATTACCTGGCCAGGGATACTTCATAAATATTTCCATTACTTCATTAGTTAGTTGTTTGGAATGACCGTATTTCTCATTATACATATTAAGAAAATGATAAGCCAATATAGGTATATCTTGAACCCTCTCTCTTAATGGAGGTATAGTAACAGGAACTACATTCAATCTATAGTATAAATCTTGTCTAAATTTTCCTTCTTTCACCAATTCTTTTAAGTCTTTATTTGAAGCAGCAATTATTCGTAAATCTACTTTGATAGGTTTTATACCACCTACTCTAATAAATTCTTTTTCTTGTAAAACTCTTAATAATTTTACTTGCAATGATAAAGGCAGTTCACTAATCTCATCTAATAATAAAGTTCCCTTATCTGCAACTTCAATAAGCCCCGGTTTACCTTCGCTTTTTGCTCCTGTAAATGCCCCTTTCTCATAACCAAACAGCTCTGCTTCTAAAAGATTCTCAGGTATCGCTCCACAGTTTATTTTTATGAATGGTCCCTCACTTCTGCTGATATTATGAATGTATTTTGCTAAAACTTCCTTTCCTACCCCTGTTTCTCCATAAATAAGAATAGTAGATTCTGTAGGTGCGACTTTATTTACTAATTCTATCAATCTTTCCATTTGTTTACTTCTATAGATAATCTCAGAATTCTTAAGATGGGCAATTCTAAGTGAAGATAGTTCCTCTTCATATTTTTGAAGTAATTCTTTTGTTTGTTTTAACTCAGTCTTTAATTTTTCCTCGTCTGTAATGTCTTTTGATATACTAACAATTCTTTTAATGTTATTATCTTTATCAAAAAATGGTGTAGCTGTAACTAATAATTTTCTGCCTGTCTTTGTTTTTTGAATTACAGTAACTTTCTTTTTTTCCTCAATAGCAATCTTTGTAGCTGACGGAAAATACATACCATTCTTTTCAAGTTCACTCACATTTTTACCTATGAGATCTTCCGGTTTTAAACCATATATTTTTTCAGCAGAAGAGCTAATTCTCACTTTTAAACCAGATCCGTCTGTAATACAGGCCAAATCGTCTGAACACGCCATAAAAGCGTCAAGGTCAGTTTTGACAAGGTCAAATTCAGCCTTAATAGATTTTAAATTATCTAGTAAGAAAAAGATTATTTCTCTATTTGTAACAACACCTTTTATCTCATTGTAATCGTCAGTCACCAAAAAAACTTCCCCATTATAACTTTCTAAATCAATATCTTCGTTTTCCTTAACTGTCAAAAAGGATGTTATAGCTAAACGTTCAGCTGTATTCCCATTTTCTAATATTGGAATTATTTTTTGAGGTAAACGATTAGAAGTTAATATAATATAATTATACTTTTTAAAATTAATTTTGCCATTTCTATTTAGGTCTTCTTCCCTGAACAATATTATTTTTTTGTTAACAAATCGAGCAATTTTTTCTTTCATAAAACATCACACCTTTTAAATAAAATTAAGACTAAGATAAATCAAGTATTGTCACCTCACGTAACTTTTTAAACTTTTTATGTGTTATATTTTATAAATCGCTAGTCTAAAAACTAAAAAAGTATTCCTATTTGTAATTTAATTACCACAAAGTTAGAACGGAGAATTTCTTATTGAGAAGAAGTACAATTCTTAGAAATGTTAAAAACAGATATTTAGTTATTAAAGCACAATAAACAAAATTAGTTCTCTCATTAAAATTTATAAGTAATCATATTTTTGGAAAACAACAAGTAAGATAGAACTATAAAACTAACTTAAAACATTGTAAAATATTGATAAAATAAGAATAATACTGAATTTGTTAGTGTCACTTTTTACTCTTTTTGTTTAAAAATGTTATTAAAACATTTAATTTTCCATATCTTAATTTTACGTTTTCGCTTATATTATATATCACTGTAGTAAAAATTAAAAGCCCCTCCCTTTCAAAGTTCGTGTCAAGGTATTGTAGGATAATTTTGGGCAACAACCCCTGTTTGCATTAGATTTCACCAATAATATAACAAAAGTTTGGTGTAAAGTTTATGTAGGAAATAGTTTAAATAATTTTTATTATTAAAGATTTGAATACCAGTTTCTCTATGAAAATTTTACAATGTTTGCAAAAGAAAGCAATTTTGAAGCTATCCAAATGAGCATTAGGCATTCTTTGAATGCCGCAGTCTGCATATATCATAAAAGCAGTTAAATTATTTTGCCAAGTCAAATCGACTTCTATTAAAAGATTAGTAATCATAACTGTAAGACAGTCAACTAATACAACTTTTGCATTGCTTTCCACTATTACCTTGTTTAGATTTTTATAAACTTTTGTCTGCCATGAAGCTGGTCTTTTTTTTATGCCTTTTGATCCTTTTTTTCATTTCTTCGTCAAAAGGAATAGAAGTAGCTATATAAAGGACGCTGTCTCTTCCTTTTCCAATGCCAATTTTTCAGCAAATTCACTTTTGCCAGACCTTGCACCGCCTGTAATCATAATGAGGCTCATTGTATTGCAACCCTCTCTTTCTCTTCTATTAAATCTTTATCTATTTCTTTTAAAGCCTTTATCAATTTTTCATTGTCTTCATGTGTTTTTATAGCAACTCTAAAAAAACTTTTGTCAATTAGAAGCATCTCTTATGAGAATTTGTTTTCTCCTTTATCCTAAATTAACCTTCCAATGTATGTTAAAGACTTGTCTGTCAGTCCTTTAATAGAGGCTGTATCTTCCTCACTGTGGACTACAAGGCAGCAGGTAGAAGGCCCCCCTGATTTTAATACATCAAGATGTTGTGGAAAATTCGCCTCCACCTTTAATCCTGATATCTTCTCTAATATGCCAATTTCATATTTTATCCCTTTTGAACCCACAGGTATTGCTTCCACTATTTCTTTTGAGTTGGAAATTTTTACGTAGTCTTTCAATGTAAGCACATCGTTTGAGCTTAAAACTTCACTTCCTACACGTGGATAACCTAAAATAGAAACATGCATACCTGTTTTGACTTTTTTTATTTTTAAGTCTCCAATATTTGCTTTTGCTATTACAGTGATTCCTATACCTGTCATAGATGTGGGAAAATTTTCTTCAGTACTTCCTGTAAAAACTACGTCTGAAAGTCCGTTCTCTTCAAGCTCGCTTTTTATGCCTCTTAAAATTT
>NZ_AVAF01000069.1 GCF_000445185.1 Thermoanaerobacter sp. A7A | reverse complement strand
GATTATTTTATACAGGGTGGGATTCGGATGGCAAGACCAAAAAAAGAAGGATTAGAATATTTCCCGCTAGATGTAGACATAGACCAAGACGATAAAGTTTATCTAATAGAAGCAAAGTATGGAATAGTAGGTTTTGCATTATTTATAAGACTGTTAATGAAGATTTATAAAAACGGATATTACATTAAATGGGGAGATAATGAAGCATTTATACTAGCTAAACAAACTTCAGTTGATGTTAATGTAGTCAAAAACGTAGTTAATGATTGCATTAACTATGGTTTATTCAATCAAAAACTATATGATGAATACGGTATATTAACGTCAAGTGGCATTCAGAATCGGTATTTTGCGGCTTCAGCAAGGAGAAAAGAGGTCATCGCAGTAAAGGAATTTCTCCTGATAGACCCTAGTAAGTACTCAAACATAGTTATTGTAGACATAAATGGAATTAATGTAGACAAAAACGAAGTTAATGTAGACATTGTGCATGTAAAAAACCCACAAAGTAAAGTAAAGGAAAGTAAAGTAAAGTATATAAATACACATCAGTGTGTTGGTTGTGTTGAAAATGATACTTTGATAAAAATTGCGGAAATATACGAAAATTTTGGTTATGGAACAATCACTAAAGGTGTGGCGGATACACTGCTGAGTTTAGTTAATGAATTTAGCTTTGAATGGGTAAAAGAAGCTCTGCATGAAGGTATGTTGCAAAATAAGCGGTCGTTGAAATACGTACAAGCAATATTAGACCGGTGGCGAGCGGAAGGCGGTATTGACCGCAGCTTTAAAAAAGAAAAAGACAAGCAAGATGAAAGCAAAAGTGTTTATGACAATCTTTGGTAGAGGTGATATAGATGGAAGATGAAATAATGAGATTTTTAAAAGAGAGCATTGAGAGAAACGAAAGAGAAGCAAAAGAGGCACTAATGAAGAAGAAGCAAGAGAAAGTGCTGCAACTGTTAGAGAAAAGCGGATTAGGAAAGAGATTTGCAAAAAGGACATTTGAAAATTTTAGGGTAGAAAATAAAGAGCTAAAGGAGGCATTGTTGAAGTCGAAAGAATTTACAAAATATTTCCCACACGTTGAAAAAGGACTGCTATTTATGGGCCCTGTTGGTGTAGGTAAAACACATCTTGCGGCAGCAATAGCGAATGAGCTTATTAACAATTTATACTCGGTTGTTTTTGGGAATGTAACAGACTTAATAACTCTTATACGCAGTACATACAGCAAAGAAGCAGATATTACAGAAGCAGAAATTATAAAAACATTCACGGAAGATACAGACCTTTTGATTATCGACGATTTAGGCAAGGAAAATATGTCTGAATACACAGCTACAATCCTTTATCAGATTATTAATCGTCTTTATGAATATGAGAAACCTCTTATTATCACAACTAACTTCAATTCCTCAATGCTTAAAAGGAAATTTGGTGAGAAAGGCGATGCAGTAGTATCGAGAATTGCTGAAATGTGTGAATTTGTGAAAATTAGTTCGGACGATTGGAGGCTTAAAAATGAAAGGAATGATTGACAAAAAAGAAAAAGTCAAAGCGCCAAACTGCTTTATATGTATGGACACAGGAATAATAATCTATCCAGAACTTACTCAGTTTGGTTACATGGCAGATAAAGTAGCAAGGTGTACATGTCCAAAAGGTAATCAGTACATTTACGAGGGTAAAGATTGCAAACAAAAGAGTATATATCGAATACCGCTTATAACAGAAATAATGGACCCTGTAGAAATTGCAAGAAACAACTATAAAGAATGGTATGAGAGAAATAAAAACAGAGAAGGTTTTTAAGAGGCTTTAGAAGAGATTAAAAAGAGAAAGGAGTAAGAGAAGAATGGATTATTACGATGAAGAGTTTCACT
>NZ_AVAF01000068.1 GCF_000445185.1 Thermoanaerobacter sp. A7A | reverse complement strand
AAAAACAGAGAAGGTTTTTAAGAGGCTTTAGAAGAGATTAGACAAAGAAAGAAAGGGGAATGAGTAAAATGGGCAACAAGAAAACTAAGAAAGGCAATCCTGACAAAGTACACCCTTACTTAGCAAGGAAGGCTTTAGAGATGGCTGGCGGAGATAGAAATGCAGCGTACAGCTATTGCATAGAGCTAAGTTGGAAGCTGTGGGGGAGGTTAGCTCCTGGCTTTGACAATGCAGATTTACAAGCATTTTACGATAAGGAGGGGATGTGAAATGAGAGAAATAAAATTTAGAGGCAAAAGAGTAGATAATGGCGAATGGGTGTATGGTGATTTAATTCATAGATACAGCAATTGGATATATATAGCACCAATACCAATGCGGCTGGAGTGCTTGTGAATAAGAAAAGGAGGTGTTAAATGTGGACAGACAGCTAGAAAAATTTAACAGAGAAAGAATAGAAGAAGCAAGGAAGAGGCTTGATAAATCATCACGTGGTTCAGATGAAGAATATTATACGCATCTGTTAGCTTATGCACATTTGTTAGCAGTAAATGAAGACCTTAAAAAAGAGGGTAAAAAATTGATTAATACATTGCATGATGAAATTGATACAGCAAAAATAAATGAAACACACGCAGAAACATTAACAGGAATCTATTACTGGAAGGGATACAGACAAGCACTAGAGAGAGCCTTAACTCTTGTGCTTAGAGTAGAACAACAATTGTTAGCAACCAAAGAAGAGTGATGCTAATAAATATCCTTCAGAAGCTCATATTTGGCTCAGAATCGTTTTTAAAGCATTAAGCAATGTTTTATACATCTAAAACAAAATCAAAGGCAATGGAGGCGTTTTAAAATGAAACTATACGAGAAATATTGTCAAAAGTGTCATCAAAAATTTATTACTTCGAGCCCATACAAAAAGCTTTGTTTCACTTGTGCGATAGAAAATGAACAGGAATCGATAAAAAAGTCTTATCAGAAGAGAAAGCTAAGGAAGGTGAGGCAAAATGAACACGATAATTCTCACAATTCCAGGTAAACCTTTCGGCAAACAGAGACCACGTGTGACAAAGGCGGGTATTGCATATACACCAAAAGAAACGGTTAATTACGAAAATTTCATAAAGCTGTTATATATGCAGAAATACAAGAAATACAAAGATTTAAAGTTAGAAGGGCCAATCAAAATGACTATAACAGCTGTTTATAAAATCCCAAAAAGCGCTAGCAAAAAAGATAAGGAGTTAATGTTGCGAAATGTCATAAGACCAACGAAGAAGCCAGACATGGATAATATAGCAAAAGCGATAGCAGATGCATTGAATGGACTTGCTTATGAGGATGACAAACAAATCGTGGAAATGTACATCAGTAAGATTTATGCGGAAGATGAATTTGTGGAAGTTGTCGTGGAGGAGGTGAGAGGAGGTGAAGCTAGGTGAATTGCTTCTCAAGGCAACAGGTAGTACACCACAAACAGGAAACATAAAAGGAGTTTGTGTGGTTTGTGGGACCGAGGTAGACAATGGTATACCACTTAAGGAATGTGTATCGGACAATTTTACGGGCTGGAGCTACTTCTTTGCGGGAAATTGCATGTGTCCAGAATGCGCATACCTTTTTAGCGACCAAACATTCCGCAGGAAGTCATGGGTAGCGTTATTACATGGCTACAAAGTGTTCAAAAATGACGATGCACAACAAATCCTGTTTAATCCACCTGACACACCATTCTTTATCCACATTGCCAAGACCGGTCAAAAACAAACATGGTTGACGTGTATCCACAGAGTTGCCCACAATCCGCACAGGTATTTCTTTTCACACGAGAAATATGACGTACCAATATTGTTCGAGCATGATAGGGCAGCTACGTACATCCAAATCATTGCAGAGGCAATGGCAAAAGGCTTGACCAAAACGGAACTTACAACGTGCGAGTTCAAAATGAAAACATGGCAAAAGGCAATTGAAAGCGGCTATCGTGATTTCCTGCGAGAGCTGACCAAGTTTAAGGGTGATATCTTATGGGAGGTGTTGGTGGATGTTTACAGAAAAGCAGATTGAAGACAAAACGGTTGAGCTGTTGGCAGTGGTGTACAACAGCATAAACTGGAGCAAGATGCACACCAGCAAGAATCCGCACGATATTTTCAATCATCGTGTTAGGGCAGCCAGTAGACGAGCAACGCTGTTTGAGGCTGTTTCAAAGTTGGCTAATTACTTTGGGCTACAATCGTTACCAGCAGAGGCAATACAGCTTACTCAAGAGCTCCGGCCATACGAGAGAACTGTCCTGAACAAGATGTACATGGAGCATATACCGATATCTATGATGGCAATTATGCGGGCCAAAGAAAGACGTAAAAATAAAAGCCAAATGACAATCTTTGAGAACATAAAGGAGGAGGAATTGAAAGATGAATAAGCGTTTTTATGAAATTGAGGGCACTATCACGGCTTTGACACCAATTTTTCATGGAGGGGACGAGAAAACCGGGTCTACACCGGTTTTACGCACAATCATGGTGTATGTAGACGGCATAGGTGAAGTGCCAATTCCGTATATCTCTGGCAATGGTATTCGAGGCAAACTCCGTAGATTGTCCATCAAAGATTTCCTCGACATGCTGAAGTACGAGATTACCAATACGAAACTGCATCACGCATTGTTTTCTGGTGGTGTACTGGAAAGTACATCCGACACGACTGGCGTAATTGACCTGGCGTTCAGAAAGAAAGTCCGGGAGCTTATGCCACCTGTGGCCATATTCGGATGTGCGTTGGGTAATCAAATGATACAGGGAAATCTCATCGTAGAACATATGTGGCCAATCTGCGAAGAATACAAGCCATACTTGCCAGAAGAATATCAAAAGGATTCACGTGCTGGTCAACCCATTCGTACATTTACAGACCAAAGCTTTATAACCCGCAGAGATGACTTGCGGGAGGAACGGGAAGAGGACGAGCAAGCTGTTCAGATGAAGGTTGATTACGAATGCTTTGTACCAGGCACGAAGTTCTATCACCGCTTTGTGTTGCAACTGCCAGACCAGCTCCAGCTAAGCTGCTTTGGGCGAATATTAGACCTGTTTGAAGCTATGCCGTATATCGGCGGTAGAAGCTCCAGTGGTGACGGCAAGGTTATGCTGAACTATAAAAATAAACCCGATGCAAGCTTATACCTCGAATTTGTACAAGAGAAGAAAGATGACATTGTAAAACTGCTTAAGGAATTGGAGGAGAGATTATGAATGGCATTCTTGATGAAATTAAATATTTTACGACGATAGCGGAGAAAGCCCCACCGCTTGAGTGGGGCAGCTTCCGCCCATTTAAAATTACTTTTAAGATGCGGTCACCAGTTTGTGTAACTACACCTTGGATTAATTTTGATAGCCTATTAGGGCATTTGATAATGATGGATACGTTTGGGCAAGATTATTTCGTACTACCGCGCAAATTAAATATTACACCATATTTAGACCAAGCAAATGCCAGGAGATTAGTACCGCTTAAGAAGACAGGGGATATATATCATTGCTCAGTAAGCATTTTTTATCCTAATAGCATACGTGTGACACAAATGTATAAGCGATTTGAAGAGCGTTGGAGCGAAAATCTTGCACAAAAGAAGATACGAATAGGTTCTGGACATTTTAGAGCATACGCTATGAAAACAGTATATATCCCTGCCAAAGAAGTAATTTATTACGCAAATGGGGATATAGATTTGACTAAGCGGTTAATAGAAGAATACATGTTAGGCTTAGGTAATGATATTAGAGTGGGATGGGGCGCTTTAAAAGATGTTTTGTTTGAGGAGATAGAAGAGGATTGGTCTCTTGTGGCAAACGGTGTGGCCATGCGCCCAATACCTATTGAAATGTGTGCAGAATATGATGATGCGGCATATTTGGCATACAAGGGGCCATACTGGGACCCTAAAAATACTACCTTATGTGTGCCGCCTGGAGCGAGGTGTAAACTAAAAGATGAATATGGAGGAAGTGCTAACACAGTGGGCCAAAACGGAAGAACACAAAGCTAAAGTGGAAGAAGCAAAAGAAATTATTCAACGAGCCTTACGAACACATAAAAAACCATATGTAGCGTTTTCGGGAGGTAAAGATTCAACATGCATGCTTCATCTTGTGCTACAACAGAAACCAGACGTTATGGTTTACCATTGGGATTATGGCAAGTATTTGATGCCTAGAGAATTTGAAAAAGAAGCAATCGAGATAGCATATAAAATAGGAGCAAAAAACGTAATTATCGATACATCTAACAAATACACGTCACGTGAAGCAACGGGCATTTGGTATAAGGATTTTTTGGGGCGTGCAGCAAAAGAACTTTGGCAGCAGGGCTATGATTTGGTGTTTGTTGGGATACGCAAACATGAAAGTTTAAAGCGCAAAAGGCGTATTAGGAAAGGGGAAAAAATAACTGCAATTGATGAATGCTGGCCGATAAAAGATTGGACATGGCAAGACGTTTGGGCGTATATTTTCTCAAATAATTTACCATACCATAGTGTTTATGATAAATATGCTCCTATTGTTGGATGGGATAAAGCTAGATTTGTAACGTTTTTTGATAAAGAATTTGATTATTTAGGAAGCAGTAATATTGATGGTGTATTGCTGTGGAGGTGGAGGAATGAGCAAATTTAAAAAGTATATTGATAAGAATGTTTATGAAGCTGCGATAGAAAGATTGGAGTTTATTTTTGATAACTTCCCTAAAGTCTATTTTTCAGTCTCATTTGGCAAAGATAGTAGTGTTATGATGCATTTAGCATTAGAAGTAGCAAAAAGAAAAAATAGGCTACCGATTCATGTTCTTTTTATTGACCTTGAAGCACAGTACAAATGTACAATAGAACATGCTAAAGAGATGCTCTTGAGAGATGATGTAAAAGCATACTGGATATGTTTGCCGTTGCATTTAAGAAATGCTGTAAGTGTTTATCAATCGCAATGGGTATGTTGGGACCCGAAAGAAAAAGAAAAATGGGTTCGTGAGATGCCTGATTATCCATGTGTAATAAGTGACCCAAACTATTTCCCCTTCTTTAAATTTGGTATGGAATTTGAAGAATTTGTTGTTGAGTTTGGAAAGTGGTTTAGTCAAGGTGAACTAACAGCCTGTGGTGTTGCTATAAGAGCTGATGAAAGTTTAAATAGGTTTAGAACATTAAAGAACGAGAAAAAGGACCGCTTTATGGGTAAATTTTGGACAACAAGGATTGTAGATAATGTGTATAACTTTTATCCAATTTATGATTGGAAAACAGAAGATATATGGACAGCAGTGGGTAAAAACAATTGGAAATACAATAAAATTTATGACTTAATGTACATGCAAGGGAAATCTATTCATGAAATGCGAATATGCCAGCCATACGGAGACGACCAACGGAAAGGGCTAAATTTGTTCAGACAATTAGAGCCAGAAACGTGGCATAAAGTGGTTGATAGAGTATCAGGAGCAAATTTTGGTAATATATACTGTAACACGTATTTGTTAGGGAACAGAAAAGTTATACTGCCAGAAGGACACACATGGAAGTCATATACAGAGTTTTTATTAGAGACTATACCACGCTATGAAGCAGAATGGTATAGAATGAAAATAAAAAAATTCCTTGATTGGTGGGCTAAACACGGATATCCAGATGGGATTCCAGACGAAGCAGACCCGAAATTAGAAGTTGCAAAAAAGGCACCTTCGTGGAGAAGAATAGCAAAATGTATTTTAAAAAATGACAAATTGTGTAAAAGTTTGTCATTCAATCAAACAAAAAATCAATATGAAAAATATCAGGCGTTACGTGAAATGTATGGAGAATAAGGAGGTTATAAATATGGACAGAAAAGATGTACTACAAAAATTCAGAGTGCTGTTAGAAGAAGTAAAAGAACTGTCTTTAGAAGAACGGGTAAAATTCTTAAATGAGGCAAAACAAATACTGCATGAATGCAGTCCATTTGAAGAGCCGGTAGATGTTGTGAAATGGGTACCGGCAAACAAAGTAATCGCAAATGATTATAATCCAAATAGAGTAGCACCGCCAGAAATGAAATTGCTTGAACTTTCTATTAGACAAGATGGATATACTCAGCCGATTGTAGTTTATTATGATGAACAAAATGATAGATATATTGTTGTGGATGGTTTCCATAGGAATAGAGTTGGAAAAGAGGTGTCGGATATAAGAAAAAGGCTAAAAGGTTATTTACCAGTTGTAGTCATTAACAAAGATTTGAAAGAGAGAATAGCTTCAACCATAAGGCATAACAGAGCCAGGGGTACACACGCAATTCCGCAGATGGCAAAAATTGTAGAGATGCTGTACTTCATGGGATGGTCGGATAAAAAAATTGCTGAACAATTAGGGATGGAAAAAGACGAAGTGTTGAGATTAAAACAGTTTGTTGGTTTAGGGTCTTTATTTAAAGACAGAGAATATTCGAAGGCATGGGAATAAGTTATAAATTACTAAAGTTAGCAAATCAACACATAACAACAAAAAGTGGAATATGGTTAGAAAGGAGAGATAAAAATGGCAATCCCTGAAAAATGCCAAAAGTGTTTGAAAAACGAAAATGGGAGGTGTATAGCATATAAAGAATTTATTGGGGAATATTGCCCAGGTTATGTTGATGACCCAGAAGACATGATTAAAATGTATGAGGATATAAAGGAGTATGCAAAGACAAGAGCAATAGCCTATAATTATATAAGAACAAAACTCAACAAAAAGATAGATAAATGGAAAAGCAAACTAAAAGAACAACAAGACAAAGAAAAAGAAGTAGAAAATACAACAAAAGGGGTGAAGTAATTGAAAAAACTGCCAAAAAGGAATGTGCTTGAGCATTATTTCTTTAATTACTACCAAGTCTTATTTAAGATAAAAAAAAGAATAGATGATATAATACATTCTTCTCCAGCAAAGTATGTAGAAGTAGGCGGCGGAGTAAGCCATAACAGTAATCCAACGGAGTTAAAAGCAATAAAGATTGCAATGGATAAAGAACTAACAGAAAAACAACAATGGCTTAAGATTGTGAGAGATGTTGTAGCAGATATGAGGTACATAGACGAGAAGAATAAAACAAAATATGCTATGCTTATACAAAAACGTTACTTTGATGAATTAGGGGACAATCATGTGCAGAAACAATTAGGTTTGCAGTACAGGAGTCAGTATAAAGAGATGAAAGATACTGTATTGTTGGAAGGTGTATTATTAGCAGCAGCAAGTGGACTAATAACTTATGATGAGATTAGAAAGTTTGTGAAAGAAAATTGGTAAAAAATATCTTCTGAAATGTACTGTACTTGACAGGCTTTTTAAAGTGAGTTATAATTAAACTGGTACAATAGAAATGTGCTCTGGTGTTTTGCCAGAGCTCTTTTTTATGCATCCGCCATCGAGATTGACTACTCAACCGAGGCAACACCGAGGGCAGTAACACCGGACGGCATTCCGGTTAAAAAAGAAGAATGTCCAGGCAGGAGGTAAACCCGAACATTCTTCTTTTTTAATTTGAGAAAGGAAGGTGAACCTTCATGGCAAGAGGGAAATGTCATGATTGGCTTACCAATGAAGGTTTACTGAAGCTGGAAGCATGGGCAAGGGATGGATTGACGGATGAGCAAATTGCTAAAAATATAGGAATTTCAAGGTCAACATTAGCTGAATGGAAAAAGAAATATTCGGACATATCGAACGCCCTAAAAAAGGGGAAGGAAGTTGTTGATATTGAAGTTGAAAATGCCTTGCTTAAAAGAGCCTTGGGTTATAAATATGTTGAAGTAACTAAAGAAAGAGTTACTGAACTTAACCCACACACTGGTGAGCCTGAATCAAAGTTGGTAGTTACAAAAGAAGTGGTCAAAGAAGTTCAACCTGATGTTACTGCACAGATATTTTGGTTGAAAAATCGTAAACCTGATGCGTGGCGGGATAAGCGTGATTTTGAATTAAGTGGTGAACTAAATCAAAAATCACCTTATGATGAATTGACGGTTGAGGAATTAAGGGCTTTAGCAAGGAAATGTAAAGAAGATGGTTAAGCTTAATTTAGTTGAAATTAAAAAAGCATTGGCAAGAAAAAGCTTCTTTGATTATTGTAATTTGAAAGCCCCTGATTTTTATAAACCAGACCGTCAATATCTGGTCAGATTATGTAATGAACTTCAAGAATTTTATGAAAGTGATGATGAAGTTTTAATCGTCAACTTGCCCCCAAGACATGGTAAGTCAAGAACAGCGGGTAATTTTGTTGAATGGGTTCTTGGTAATAACAAACATGAAAAAATCATGACTGGTTCATACAATGAAACCCTTTCAACTATGTTTTCAAAGAATGTGAGAAATACAATTCAAGAAGTCAAAGTTGATAAAGACAAGATTGTTTATTCTGATATATTTCCAGGTATCAAAATTAAGTATGGTGATGGTGCAATGAACCTTTGGAGTTTAGAAGGTTCCTATAATAACTATCTTGCAACTTCACCAACTGGAACTGCAACAGGTTTTGGCTGCACTCTTATGATTATTGATGACCTTATTAAAAATGCCCAGGAAGCTTATAATGAAGAAGTGCTTCAAAAACATTGGGATTGGTTTACTAATACAATGCTTTCCAGGCTTGAAGAAGGCGGTAAAATCATCATCATTATGACCAGGTGGGCAACTGGTGATTTGGCTGGAAGGGCTTTAGAACATTATAAGGAACAAGGTGCAAAAGTAAGGCATATAAGCATGAAAGCTTTACAAAAAGATGGAACAATGCTTTGCCCTGAAATACTTTCAAGAAAATCTTATGAAGCAAAGTGTAAAGCTATGGGTATTGAAATTGCTTCAGCTAATTATCAACAAGAACCTGTTGATATTAAAGGTAGATTATACACCAGCTTCAAGACTTACACCAAATTACCTATGGATGAAAAGGGTAATCTTTTATTTACATCAATCAGAAATTACACTGATACTGCTGACCAGGGTGATGATTACCTTTGCAGTATTAATTATGGTGTTTATAATGGTGAAGCTTATGTTCTTAATGTGTTATATACAAAACAACCAATGGAAGTTACAGAACCAGCAGTTGCAAAGATGTTATATGAAGATAAAGTAAACATTGCAGATATTGAATCCAACAATGGTGGTAGAGGATTTGCAAGGCAGGTTGAAAGAATACTACATGAAAAATATAGGACTAATAGAGTTCAGATTAACTGGTTCCATCAATCCAAGAATAAGAAAGCAAGAATACTTTCAAATTCAACTTGGGTTATGAATCATGTTTACTTTCCAGTGAATTGGAAAGATAGATTTCCTGAATACTATGAAGCAATGACCAAGTATCAAAAAGAAGGTAAAAACCTTCATGATGATGCACCTGATGCTACAACGGGAATTGCTGAAAAAATTAATGCAGGTCAAACATTTAGCTTTGATTAACACCTTTAATTTAATTCAAAGGTTTATTTTTTATTAGTTCATGAAAAGGGGG
>NZ_AVAF01000067.1 GCF_000445185.1 Thermoanaerobacter sp. A7A | reverse complement strand
CAAGATATAGAACTTGCACCAGGTAAAATATTAAAGATTGCAAATCAATATATTGAATTAGAGGACGAATTTGAGAAAAACGTGGAAATGAAAATTGAGGACTTCAAAAGGCAGGAGATAGGGGCAATTGTCGCTGCCCAAGCTTTTTCAGTAGATGATCCAACAATTGAGGATAAAATAGTAGACATTGTAGAGCAAAAAGGGCTTCCAGCGACGGCTACGCATGAAATAACAAAGCTATATGGATTAAAAATAAGGACAAGGACTGCAGCAATAAACGCATGTATACTTCCCAAAATGATAGAGACAGCAAACATGACAGAAGAAAGCGTAAAAAAATCCGGCATAAAAGCACCTCTCATGATAATGAGAGGTGATGGTGGAGTAATGAATATAGCGGAAGTGAGGAAAAGACCGATATTAACACTTCTTTCAGGGCCTGCTGCAGGTGTAGCAGGAGCTCTCATGTATGAAAAAATATCTGACGGCATATTCCTTGAAGTTGGTGGAACAAGTACAGACATATCTGCAATAAAGACAGGCAAAGTAATGGTAAACTATGCAGAAATCGGTGGGCATAAGACTTATCTTAACTCCCTTGATGTAAGAACGGTGGGAATAGCAGGAGGGAGCATGGTAAGGCTTGGTGACAAAGACATAGAAGACGTTGGGCCCAGAAGTGCTCATATTGCAGATTTACCATATGCAGTTTACAGCGATCCAGAAGAAATAATAGAACCTGAAATAGTATATATAAAGCCCAAAAAGAACGATCCCGATAATTATGTTGCAATCAAAAGCAAGAATGGGAAAATATTTGCAATAACTGTATCCTGTGCGGCAAACGTATTAGGATATGTAAGACCAGAAGATTACGCCTATGGTAATCAAGAAGCTGCAAGAAAGGCATTAGAACCAATTGCCAAAAAACTCAATAAAACAGTTGAAGAAGTAGCAAAAAAAATAATGGACATTGCAAGCATGAAAGTAATAAAAGTTGTTGAACAGCTTATTACTGACTACAAACTTGACAAATCTACCACAGTACTTGTAGGTGGTGGAGGAGGAAGCGCTTCAATAGTTCCCTATGTTGCAAAAATTATGGGTATGCACCATAGAATAGCCAAAAACGCCCAGGTAATCTCTACAATAGGAGTAGCCCTTGCAATGGTAAGAGAAATAGTAGAGCGCACAATACAAAACCCCACTGAAAAAGATATATTATCAATAAGAAATGAGGCAAAAGAAGCAGTAATAAAATCAGGGGCATTAGAAGAAACAGTAGAAATATATGTAGAAATAGACTCACAAAAAAATATAGTAAGAGCAATTGCTACAGGAGCTACAGAATTACGTTCCAAAGACATATTAAACAAAAACTTAGGAGAAGAAGAAATAAAGAAAATAGCATCTCAATCAATGAAGCTAGAATCGATAAAAAACCTTCAAATAATCGATAAAACAGGTTCAATGTATATCATAAAAGGCATAGAAAACAGAAAGAGATTCTTTGGGCTATTATCACAAAAGCAGGAAAGAGTAGTAGTAATAAACAAAGAAGGGGTTATAAGACTTCACAAAAATAACGGCAAAGTATATAGAACAACCATTAAAACCTTTGAAAATGATTTAAACAAAGCATTAGAGCAAAACATATTTTATGGCGATGGCGGAGCCGAAATCCCTGATTGCTTTATCATACTGCCAAATAGAATAGTAGACCTATCAGGACTTATTGACAAAGAACAAATAATTTCACTGGCGAAGGTAGAAATAGGCGGTTTATCTGATAATGACCGGATACTCATATTATTAAGTAAAAGGTGATGAAATGATACCATCTGTATTTCTTGATAAACAACAATTAATTAGCCAGGAGTTAAAATTTGATATTTATTACAATAGGATATCTGAACTTAATCTTAATGATATACTAGAGATGGCATGGGATAGAGGAATCAAAGAGGCAAAAAAAATAAAAGACAAAAATATAAGGCAATTAATATTTCAAGAAAATATACTTGTAGAAACTGATGAAAAAAGTTATAATCCTGATTATGCTATTTTTAGTGATTATAACAGTGGAGAAAAAAAGATTACCATTTACAAAAAAAATATACAAAAT
>NZ_AVAF01000066.1 GCF_000445185.1 Thermoanaerobacter sp. A7A | reverse complement strand
AGCCTTCCTTTGAATGGGAGAATCCTCAAAAGGCTATGAAGGGAAATTTAAATGTGCTTTTTAGCATGATTGTTACGATTTTTTTGATAGGTTGTATGTTTGCGATTATTGGGCTATTTGAAAAGTTTGGCTTTGCTAAAGTGATAATTGCTTCGGTAATAGAGGGTTTGTTTATCGCATTAAATATTGTGGTGTATTTAATGGCAAAAAGCTTTGTGGAGAGATTATATAAAGGAGAATGAGGGAGGAGAAAAAATGAGTAAAAAAGCCTTAATAGGACTAATTGTGATTGTCTTGATAATCGGTACTTCTATTGCCTCTATTTTTCTTACAATGCCTCAAGAGAACAAAAATGTGCCATTGACTTCCAACACAATAGGCGTTATAACAATTGAAGGTATTATTGGAGAGACAACAAATTTATTGGGAATACCGCAAAATTTAAATGACCCAGTTGAACAGATAAGGAAAGCTCAAGAAGATAACACTGTCAAAGCCGTTATAATTAAAATAAACAGTCCAGGTGGTTCTGCTGCAAAATCAATAGAAATTTACAAAGAGATTAAAAAATTAAAAGAAACCGGTAAAAAAGTCATAGTTTCAATGGGAGATACTGCAGCTTCAGGGGGATATATGGCAGCATGTGCAGGAGACATAATAGTGGCAAACCCTGCTATAATAACAGGAAGCATTGGTGTTATTATGCAGTATACCAATTATAAAGAGCTTTACGACAAATTGGGGTTAAAAGAAGTGACTATAAAAAGTGGCGTTCACAAAGACATGGGTTCTCCTACAAGGGATTTGACTCCTGAAGAAAAGAAAATATTGCAGGGGATAATAGACGACACTTTTCAACAGTTTTTAGAGATTGTGTCTGAAGGAAGAAAAATGCCTATAGATAAAGTAAAAGAATTAGCAGATGGAAGAATATTTACAGGAAGGCAGGCCCTTAAAATTGGTCTTGTGGATAAACTGGGAGATTTTTATGATGCAGTAGATATTGCTGCGGAAGAGGCAGGCATAAAAGACAAACCTGTGTTAAAATATTACACAACGCCAAATCCTTTTAGCGTACTTTTTGGAAGCGGTGCAAAGAGCAATTTAGAAGGTATGGGACTTGAAATATTAAGGCTTTTGTTTATTGATAAATCGAGTTTAAGTTATAAATAGTTTTTGATATAGTTTTAAAATACGTTTGTTATGCGAGGGGAAGTACATGTTTTATGAGATAGATGGCATTTTTTACGACAAAGAAAAATTAAATGAATTTGTTAACAAATATAATCCATCATTAATCTTGATATTTGGCTCCTATGCAAGAGGAAGAGTACATGAATTGAGCGATTTAGATATTGGAATAAAATTTGATAAAAACATAGAAATGGCTTTGTATAGCTCAATATTAAAAGAGCTTGTAGAAATTTTCAATAGAGAGGATATTGATGTTGTAATTTTAAACTATGCTGATCCACTTTTGCGTTTTGAAATTATAAGTAGTTGCAAAGTGTTGTATCAGGCTTATCCTGAAGCATACCTAGATTTTTATTTGTATTCTGTCAAAGGTTATGATGATGTGAAAAGATTAAGAAAATTGGAAGAAAATTATTTAAAAAAGGGGATAAAAAATGAATTACAAAGATGTCATCCGCCGCAAATTAATAAGCCTCTCTAATTATGTAAAACAACTTCTGCCAATAACTGAATATACTTATGAGGAATACATAAGCAATTACTTCATTTATTATACTGGTGAAAGACTGGTACAGCTTATAATAGAAACCTGCATGGATATAAATTCTTTAATTATAGAATACAAAGGGTTAAGACCTGGTTACCCAAACTGTACAAAAGTGTACAGTTTAGGCAGCTGGGGTATTTGTAGTCCGCCCTTCAGACTTTCCCAGCCCCAGCAGGCGGTTTTTGGGAAAGTCATAGCCCCTGCCCCAAGAAGCAGGAACTCGCGCTCTTACAAGCCTCCCCACTTGCCCTGAATTAATAACTCCTTCAGGACAGAGAAGTCTCTTGGCACTTTCTCAGGGGAGAGTGGAGTTACCACCGCTACCTTGAGAACTCGCCAGAAATTATGGACACTAAAACTTGTTCCATCCAGAGGTTCTAGCACCCTTCCTGGCTTACTCTCAAGGCTTTGTAGAAATTCTATCACTTTCTTTATCTCTTTTAAGTGTTTTTTCTTCAACTGCTTGTTTCTGACTGTTTTCTTTACATGCTCTTTTAATTTTTCTAATTCTTTTACATCCAACGTATTAAGAAGTTTTATGTAATTACTTGGTATTTTCTCTTCTATTCCTAATCCTCTTCTTGCTATTACATAGGCTGCTGCTATATCTTTTGTTATCATATATTGCGGTGCATATTTCAACATGCCTATTATTGATGTGTAAGCAGGATTAACCTCTATAACTTCTATCTCTTCTCGTTTTGCTAAAACTTTTATCTTTTTTAAAAGTGATTTGTAGCTAAAGTTATGCCTTATCCTTCTTGATTTTCCCCCTGAAAAGTCCCCTCTTTTACCTTTTTCTTTTATTTCTAATTCTTCAATTACTATTGCTTTTCCTTTTTCTTTTGCTATTTTTACTATTTCATGAGCATACCGCCATCTGAAATATTCTCTTTTGTCTTTATTTCCGCTTGCAAGCTCTGGCATTGGTATACTGCCATAGCTTATTAGATTCCCTTTTTCGTCTGTCTCTGCCCATGATATGTTGTCTGGATATGCATTTATGTCTATTCCTATGACTCCTTTGTCTTTTTTTATCATTATTTCCGGATACTCTTCTTCAATAGTAAAATAAGCGTATATGCTGCCATTTTTAAGTTTTAGCTCTACAGAGTATGGTATATTGGATTTGGAGATTTCCTGAAGTATCTCTTCTCTGTTTTTTTTCTTCTTCCATCCCGCCTGTATCTTCGCATATACGTACTTTCTTTCTCCTACATTTATCCTTAAGAAAGTACCATTTTCATTTATCTCTATTCTTGTGTTAAGATTCCCTTTTTTGCTTTTATCTCCTCTTGAATAAAGATTTCCTTTTCTCTTCTCCTGCCACCTGATTTTTAATTTTTTATATGCTTTCCCATTTATATGGCGTTTTTGTAGTTTTTTAAACAGCTTTTTCCCACCAAAGATGACTTTTCTTGGACTCTTACCTAATTCCCTGGCAGATTCTAATGTATT
>NZ_AVAF01000065.1 GCF_000445185.1 Thermoanaerobacter sp. A7A | reverse complement strand
GCTTTCATTATTGCATCATCTACATATCTTGAGTTTAAATCAAATGTTCCCTGAAGGTCTCTTTTTAGTGTGTTTCTATCATAATCCTCTAAAAGTCTCTTGTATGCAAATCTCATGCAGGATGACCATCTTCTCATTAAGTCTAATACTATTTGTTTATTTTCTTGAGTTAGGAAAATAAGTTTAGCCTGTATTACTATCATGTTTTTTGCCACCTCTTTGTCCGTAAATTCTTGCTGCAAACGAAGTGACTATTGCTATTAAATCTTCTGCCAGTTCTTTATTTATATCTTCTTTATTCTCTTCTCCATTTAAAACTATAAGTTCCACCCCAAAGCTTTCCATGAAAAATTTAAGATATTCAAAGCCAAATCTCGCTAGTCTATCAGGATATTCTATTACAACTTTTTCAACTTCCCCTCTTTTGATTTTGTTTAGAAGCTTTAATAAACCTCTCCTGTTTTCGTTTACCCCACTTGCTATTTCGAATATAACTTCATACTGCCACCCTTGAGAATTAGCGTATTCTTCAAGCCTTCTAATCTGATTTTTGAGATATTCTTCTTGCTTTTTTGTGGACACTCTTGCATACAAAACTACTTTGGGTTTTGGTTTTTCTTCCAGCATGCCTAATAACTTCTCTATATCTTCCTTTTTGTACCTTCTTCTTCCTTTTGGTGTTCTAACGGGGGTTATTAATCCTTCCTTTTCCCAGTTTATTAAAGTAATTCTGCTTATATCATATAGCTCTTTAACCTTTTTTATAGTTAATAACATTCATTATCACCAAGTTAAAATTATATCATTTTTTACTATTAATTTCAACTGTTTTAACCTCCTAAAAGTTATTATGAATCTTTTATAATACTTGGGGATAAAAAGATTTTACCTAACAAAGTTTCAAAACAGCTTGCCTCTTTTACTGGTGTAAGAAATAGAATTGTTCACCAGTATGAAGATATAAACCACAAAATAATTTTTGACAATTATAAAAACCTTATAGAGTTAGTTAACGAATATATTGATATTGTGACTAACTTCATAGAAGAAATTAAGGAATGAATTTGCATTTGTTTTTCATAAAGGTGTATATGAAAAAGGGGCCTATAAAATATTACATTACCATTGACAGAGTGAATTGCAGGGCTATTGCAACATGGTTTATTACATGGCAGTTATATTCCTTTGCAGGAGCAGCGTGAATTGCGGAAATTAATAAAATATCGTCGGAGCTTAATAGAAGAACGTGCTCGAGAAATAAACCGGTTAGAATAAGACCTGGAACGTTTAGCTATTCCGGGAATAGGTAGGCGCACAGCTGAACACATTATAGCTGAGATTGGTACTTGACATGGAGCAATTTCCTTCTGCAGCTCATCTTTGTTTTTGGGCAGAGGTAGTTCTAGGTAACAATGAAAATGCAGGTAAAAGAAAATTAGGGAAAACAAGCAAGGGTAACGAAAAATTATGGTCTGTTTTAGTAAAAACCGCAAGAGCTGTTGCTCACACGAAGGATACATATTTATCAGCCCAATACCACCGTATAGTTGCCCAGCGGGGAGCCAACCGAGCTGCAGTTGCTGTTGCCCATAGCATTCTTACAATTGTGCATTATTTATTGAAGCGAAAAGAAACATATAGCGACTTAGGAGTAACCTATTATGAAGAACGCAAGAAAGAAGCAATTGTGAAACAGTCCATCAAAAAGCTAGAGGCATTAGGAGTAGTTGTTGTTTTTTGTCTTTTTTGTTAGTGTTTTATTTTCGGGATAAATATTTATGGATACCCCAAGCAGCCTTTTTGCCACTAGCCATAGCCTCAGCAATAGTGGAAGGACCATAGGCTACATCTCCGGCTGCAAAAACCCCTTCGATGGAGGTTTCACAAGTGTTTGGATCTATTTCAACTAAGCCTTTTTCTGTCAGCTTTAATTCAGGAATTTTAAAGCTTTCAGGGTTAGGGGTGTATCCAATAGTTACATAAACTTCGTCCACCGGGAGAGTTTCTTGTCCATTAGGGTTTTGAATGTTTATTGCTGTTACCCTTCCATTCTCTCCTTTAATCTCAATCGGAGTACTCCAGTAAACGATTTTCGCTCCTTCTTCTAAAGCTTTATCTACCTCTTTTTTTAAGGCAGGCATTTCTTCAGGTCCTTTACGATAAATAATTATCACTTCCTTAGCTCCTAAGCGCAAACATGACCTCGCAACGTCTATACTAACATTCCCGCCACCGATGACAACTACCTTTTCACCAACCTTTATTTTATCCACTTCATCCAATTGAAGACTTTTAAGTTTTATCAAAAATTCTATACCGGAATATACCTGAGGTAGTTCTTCTCCAGGAATATTTAACTTTTTAGATTTATATGGGGCGCCGGCAATTAAAATTGCATCATAAACACGTTTTAAATCTTTTAAGGTGATATTTTTGCCCAAAATCTCTCCTGTCTCTACTCTAACCCCAAATCTTTTTATCCTCTGAACTTCAATATCCACCAATTCCCTGGGCAAACGAAAATCAGGCAAAGCCTTTCTTAAAAGTCCTCCTAATAAATTACTAGCTTCTAAAATGGTCACTCTATGCCCCAGTTTCAAAAGTTCATAGGCAGCAGTGATTCCAGCCGGTCCACCTCCTACAACAGCAACATCTCTAGGTTTTGCCCATCTTTGAGCGTTGATACTGTTAGCATATTCCCAATCAGCTACAAAACGTTTTAGCTTGGCTATTGCAATAGGCTTGCCTTTTTTAGCCAAAGCACAATGCCCTTCACAAAATTTACTGCTGGGGCAGGCATAACCACACATAGCGGGCAAGGGATGACAATCTCTAATAATCATCATAGCCGTTTCCAGATCTTTTTCCTTAATGGCATTAATAAAGCCTGGGATATCTACTTTTAAAGGGCAGGCTCTCTGACAGGAAGGAATTTTACAATTCAAACAGCGAGAAGCTTCTTCATAAGCCTCTTCCGCAGTAAAGCCAGGTTCAGGTTGAAAATATAAATCATGTTTTTCTGACATTTTAAATTAACCCCCTATTCTTACCAAAGAAGTAGTTTACCAGGCACAAAATGAAATCAGTTTATGAGAGTAGTAGTTCTCACTACTTTCATTCTACTCTATTATACGTCAATTAATCCAAATTATCAATAACAGATATTAATATATCTTAGCTGTAATGTTCTCAGAAAGTGAGAAAATTTTTTAATCAGGTTGTGATAATTTGAGAAAAATGTTTTTTGCCTTTAAAAAATACCATTAGTGCTTTTCGTGTATACGTTATCACAGTTTTAAGAAACGGATTATTAGGATAACGTATATGCCTATAACGTCCTTTCCCAACAAGATTACCAGGTACATTATATAATATTCGCCTTATTGTGGTTATCTCATGATGACTCATAAACTCTGGCAAGATAGTCCTTTTGAACCAATTATGGAGATTGTAAGCGATCATTTTGATAAGCAAAAATATTTCGTTGCAAAATTTGTTTCTTTGACTGTTTTTTGAAAAAGCAAATCCTTCTTTTAGTTCATCTATTTTGTTTTCAATGTCGCAGCGTTGGTTG
>NZ_AVAF01000064.1 GCF_000445185.1 Thermoanaerobacter sp. A7A | reverse complement strand
CTCCATTTTTACTTAAGTAGTTTTTGCCTCATACTCAGTATTTATGCAAGTTTTATGCCAAAATAAAAACCCCCATAATCCTAGGGGACATAAAAGTAACAGTCTCAAAATGAGACATATATTGCGTCTCATTTTGAGACTTAAACTATTTTGTCTCAACTAGAGATGAAAGTTCTTTCAAATTTACTTTGTATTTCTTTATTTTTCTGTAAATAGTCGCTCTGCTTAAATTTAGCATCTTAGCCGCTTTGACAACGTCGCCCTTTGCAAGCCTTAATGCTTCTTTTATATTCTTCTCCTCAATAACATCAAAAGGAAGTACTGCAGTCACATTTATGTCTTCCTCACAATTTTTTCTCTCTATATTCTCGGGAAAATAATCTTCAGTGATTATTTCGCCTTCTGCCAGGTAATAGGCTCTGTCAATGGCATTCTGCAATTCTCTATATTGCAATTTATAATTAAAAAAATTTTTACCTACAAAATCTTGACACGGACAAATATCTGCCCCAACTCTTGACAAAGAACCCTTTTTTAACTATATTAAAAATTAAAAGTCTTAGAGAAATGTATACTTTTTACATTAATCTGAGTATCTTCCATTCTACTCATCTTTATAGTCTAGCACTTTAATTATATCGCCCACTTTTATTTTTCCACTTTCTATAACTTTTGCAAAAACTATACGCGATTTTGCTAAACATTTATCTACTTCTATTTTCAATGAACAATTTTCTGGCTTTTCGCATTTCTTCCCTATCATTGTAATCTCCAAAAACACTTCTCCAACTTTTATTTTTGTACCAATAGGAAATCGGTAAAGTTTTATGTTTTTAGTTGTAATATTTTCGGCAATCATACCAGGTTTTAAACCTTCTATTCCTAAAACTTTCATTTCCTCAATAGTCTCTATATCCAAAAATGTTACTTGCCGGTATATATCTACACCTGCGTGTCCATCACCTTCAAGCCCAAAATCCTTCCTAAAAAAACCTTCTGATATAGGTGTTTTAGGCTCACCCTTTTTTTCACTTATATTTATCGACAAAACTATTCCTTCCATATTTCTGCCTCCTCTCTCATGTTCATATAGATCATTTTTTGCCGTGTCCTGAAAAATATGATTTTTGAAAAACCTTATCTTCTATAAGCTCAAAGGCTTTAGATGCTGAATCAATATGAATAAGCTCTCCATCATTCACAACTGCAAAGCTGTCTCCTATTAACCCTGCCTCATGGATATCATGTGTAACGGTATATTTCTGCTTTTCAGCAGTCTATAAAACTCAGGTAAAAGCTTTTCTTTAGCTGCACAGCATCAATTTCACTAAAAGGTTCGTCCAGAAGCATAATTTGCGGCTCATATACTAAAGCTCGAGCTAACGAAACTCGCATTTTATACCCTCCACTAAGTTGTCGTGGCTTATAATACAAATAGTCTTTTAGCCCCAATATCTCAATCATTCTTTCTGCTGTTTCCTTAGATCCTCGTCCATTTTTCAATGGATATATGATATTATCTTTTACTGTCAGATGACCAAAAAAAGGGCTGTGCGCTGCGGCACATATCCTACCTTTCTGTGTTCGGGCGGCAGCATGGTTACATCTTAGCCGTTAATAATTATTCGCCCTTTATCAGGTTTTATTATTCCAGCTATGATTCTAAGCAATGTAGATTTACCACTTCCATTCAATCCTATTATTACTTTAATTTCAGAAGATATTTTGAATGTCACATCTTTTAGCACTTTTCGTTCTTTAAAACTTTTAGTCATCTCAATAATTTCAAGCATTTTTGATACTCCTCCTTCTTTATTAAATTAA
>NZ_AVAF01000063.1 GCF_000445185.1 Thermoanaerobacter sp. A7A | reverse complement strand
GCAGAAATATGAAGTAATTTGAACTTTGACAAAGAAAGAGCAAAAAGTTAACCTAATAATGGAAGGTTTTCCAAATAGGAAAACATAAGCTGGCCGGCGGAAATAGAAAGGAGAGGAGGGATAGAGATGGAAGCTGTAATAGAAATGGATGGGTTTATGGAATTGAGAGACAATGATTTGATAGCGGTTGACGGTGGAATAAATTGGGATAGAGTTTATGCGGGGACAATGGGAGAAGTAGGTATAATCATAGCAGTTGCAGCAGCACCTGAAATAACCGTTCCGATATTGATTGCTGGTTTAATTGGAAGTGCTGCTTCAGGTGCATACGTTGGTTATGGATTAGCTACAAACTGAAAATTAAACTTCCAGAGGCTGTTTATTTGTATATAAAATAGGCAGCCTCTGGTGAATATAGGAGGCCTAGAAAATATAGGAGGATGAGAAATTTGACAAAACTGTTTTCAAATAAAGTAATAATTGATATTTTATTGCTTATCACCATTTTTGCTAATTTATGGCTTTTTACTTATAGTAGGCAGAAATATAATATTTTATTTCTTTTTATGATACTTGTAACATTCATGGCTTTTTATGCGTATCTTTTGTCTTCAAAAAATATATTTGTGATGGCTATAATTATTATAACTTATTTAAGTTTAGTTCAAGTTTTAAGAAATATATTTAATTTTTCGGATTTATTAAATTTTATTTGTTTGTTACCAATAATTATATTTAATATAATTATTATTCTTTATTTTGAAAAAAATAAAAATATATATCATAATTATCTTTCATTTTTAAAAAATATACTACTTTTCTTATTTATCCATAAAGGCAGATAATTGATCTTGTATCTGGAAAATGAATTCATGAAATGCCTAAATAGAGCCATCTGAAGCTAAATTAAGTGAAAAATTTTATGTAAAATATTTCGGTATTTCTCCTTTTCCAAACAGATGTGTTAACATAATTTGCTTTAGACAATGAGAATATGTAACATTTGACAACACTTTGATTTAGGACATAAAACAGAAAAGTAAAATTTATCAGAGAATAGGCCTATACGAGTATTCCCGTAAAAGGTGGGTATTAAATGTCTAAAAATGGAGATTATTTATTTAAAACTTTAATGGCAATATTGCTAATAATAATCATAAGAGATATATATAAAAGTACCTTGATAAAAGATAATGTAATGTTTTCAAATATAATGGCTTTATGGATTTTATTTGCTTCTTATATAATCAATAGAAAATATAATAGTAGTTTAACTCCGAAAATGGGTATTATTTTTGTTTCAATAGTATCAATTACAAATTTATTGTCATATTTATTTCCTGTCATAAATTATTCCTGAGTAATAGGGATTGTTTATCACATAGTCTTGTTTATTGGATTGGGTTTATTAATTTTTGCATCGTATAGTGATTTTAAAAACGCATTTAGTAAAAAATAACTATAATATAAGTTAACTCTATATAATAGTGTAAATATGTTATAGCCTTTTCAAAATCCAGAGTTTTAAATCTAAATTTATCTTTCTGATTCAATCAATTTATAGGTAGCCTTAAAATATAAAGATTTATTGTTAGTAGATGACATGTAATCAGAAGATATATTTAAGGGTCAGAAATTGTACCGAATCTTAAAGCTTTCATAACAATAAATTAAATATTGCATGATGAAAATAACCTTTACAGCTAAGACTAAGGAAGGAAATTCAGGTATTGAATACAAGTCAAGATTTTCAAACATAGAAGAATAGGGATCAATTTTAGACTAAGAGGTTAAAGAGTTCAGGTATATTTAAAAGTAATTGAAGCTGGTACATGTAGGATTTCCTCCTCCTTAAAAAATATTTTCATGCTGTATATATAATAATTCGACAAATGGTAGGGGAAATCCTACGTAAAAGATAAAAAATTCAAGAGTGATAGGAAAAAAGTATATCTGTAGAATGGCTTAAATGAAGGCTTTTGAATTTTGCACGAGTCTACTAATAGAAATTATGGATGGAGGAAGTAATTCCTATAATAGTTAGGAATAGTAAGTATATTGTCTGGAAAGAAGATAAACAATAACCCTACATTTTCTTTAGCTTAGATTAAAAGAACGTGAAACTACAGAAAAATGTAGTAGACAACGAAAAAAATTTTATGCTAAATTAAAGGTAGGATATAGAAATGGATGTGAGTTTAGGAAAAATCAATAAAGAAAAGGGAGTTTCTTACATATAACGCAAGTGATAAAAAATTTGCCATGCATGGCATGTTAAAAATAGATGAAAATCGCGCGATTGGAGTCAGAAAGGAGAGGAGGGAAAGGAATGGAAGCCGTAATACCAATGAATGAATTTATGGAATTGACAGAAGATGATTTAATAGTTGTTGATGGTGGAGATATGAAAGCTGCAGCTGAACACTATCTTGAAGGCCTTGCTGGAGTAGCATTAGGTGTAGAGATGATTGGGGCTTCAGTAAAAGAAAAAAATGGGGTTAGAAGAGTTGGAGAAGTTGTAGGTGGCATTGGTGCAATATTGTCTGGTGTTTATTTAATGGGATACGGTGTCGTAGATCTTTTTAGATAATTCAAAAGAGGGGGATTTTTTACCCCCCTTCTATTAATGCAAAGGAGAGATATTTCATGTTAAAATTAAACAAAAATTATATTTTTAATATCATACTATTACTGGTATTTATTTTAATTATAATAAATATTTATAAAAGCATTTTAAAGAAAAATGATTTGTTTCCTTATATTGTATCACTTTGGATACTTTTTGCTTCTTATGTTTTACGGTATAAATTTAAAATGAAGTTTTCTTCAACTGCAGGTACAATTTTTGCTTCTATAATTAATATAACTCATATTATGTCATATGTATTTCCAGTAATATTTGAGAGATATTCTTTTATTAGTACAATATATATTATTTTATTAAGTGTTAGTTTATTTTTGATTTTTTACGGATCATATATAGATTTTAAGAATCCGCCCAAAAAAGATTTTAGCCAGTTATAGGCTATATAAATATCCAGAATGAATGATATAAAGAAAGACAGAGTTAAATCTATAATAATTGTGTAGGGATGTGAAAAATTAATAAAAATAATTACGACCAAAAGCTAAAATATGTATAACATACAATATATAGTAATTGGAATGACCAATCAAGCAGAAAGAAAGTGACAAGTGAAAAGAAAAGAACGAAAGAGGTGCCAAAGAAGGACATAAATATCCTGTAAAAGTCAAATGTTAAAAAATGGCCTGAACTAGATTCAGTGAAAATTAAGCCGATTGCATCAGACCACTAAGAGAT
>NZ_AVAF01000062.1 GCF_000445185.1 Thermoanaerobacter sp. A7A | reverse complement strand
TATTTCTGACATAAGCTTTTTCAAAATCCAGAGCTTTAAATCTAAATTTATCTTTCTGATTCTACTCTTAGTCTATAGACAGCCTTAAAATAATAGGGAGTCTCTATTAATAGAAGACCTATAATCAGAAGATATAATAGCATACTTAGTACAGCCTCTATGCTTTTTGCCATTAAAATATTTATGATGCTTTATAGGGCAGGCAGAGTTTAAATAATCACAAGGCCTTACTTATAATTGTGGCTTCAATAATCTTTGGGATATTACATAGCTATAGCTTATTTTACATGATTTCAACTTTTTTAGCGGTAGTAATTTTAAATTATTCATATTTGATTTATAGAAATAAAACGCTAAGTTCATTCGCGATTGTTTTATCTATTCCTAGTATTCACAATATAATAGATGTACTGCTCTTCATAATTATCAATAGAAATACGTTAATATTTAACTTGTAATCTTATGATTGATTTAATGATGTTAGTGATAATTTTATAAAAGGTGAGATATTATGAACATATTTAAGCGCTATGTATGCATTAAACAACATGACATAAAAGATTGTGGTGCTGCTTGTCTTGCGACGATATCGAAACAGTATGGATTAAAAATACCAATATCGAAAATAAGAGAAGCTGCAGGAACAGATAAACAGGGCACAAGTGCATATGGGTTAATAAAAGCAGCAGAAAAACTTGGTTTTACAGCTAAAGGAGTTAGAGCAAACAAACCCGAAGATATTTTTAATGAATTTCCGCTTCCTGCAATAGCCCATGTGATTATTGACGGGAGATTACTTCATTATGTGGTAATACATAAGATAACAAAAAAAGAATTAGTTATTGCTGATCCTGCAAAGGGAATCGTAAGATATACTCCTGAAGAATTTTTTAAAATATGGACGGGCGTACTCATTCTTATGGTGCCAACGTTTCAATTTAAAAAGGGGGATGAGACGCAAGGACTATTTTCAAGATTCTTTGTATTATTAAAACCTCAAAAAAGACTGATAGTACACATATTTTTTGTATCCCTAATATTTACTGTCTTAGGAATTATAGGTTCATTTTATTTTAAATTCTTAATGGATTCTATACTTCCAAATGGATTAGTGAAAACTCTCAATATGTTCTCAATAGGAATCATTGTATTATATGTTTTTAAAGTTTTATTAAACGCCTTTAGAACGCAGTTACTTCTATATTTAAGCCAAAATATTGATATACCATTGATGCTTGGATACTACAATCATGTCATTGAACTGCCTATGAATTTCTTTGATACGCGGGAAGTAGGAGAAATAATATCTCGTTTTAATGATGCGGCAAGAATAAGGGAGGCTATATCAGGAGCGACGCTTACCATAATAATAGATACATTAATGGTTATAGTAGGTGGTGCTATATTATATAGTCAAAATCATATGTTATTCGGTATAACTCTTATTCCTGTTGTTTTATATGCTATTATTGTCTGGGTATTTAACAATCCTTTAAAAAACATAAATAGAACAATGATGGAAAATAACGCAAAACTAACGTCTTATCTTGTAGAATCATTAAATGGAATTGAAACTGTAAAAGCATTCAATGCAGAGAAAAAGGTAAATTTTGAAACGGAAAAAAGGTTCATAAAATTTATAAAAAGTGCTTTTAAAAATGGGTGGATAAATAATTTACAATCTTCATTAAAAAGTGGAGTAAAAAGTGTATTTGGAGTTGTTTTGCTATGGGTTGGAGCCAATGAAGTAATACATGGCAGGTTGTCCATAGGTGAACTTTTAACCTTTAATGCTTTACTTGCTTACTTTTTAGAGCCTATAGAAAATCTTATAAATCTTCAACCCCAAATACAGACAGCCTTAGTTGCAACAGACCGATTAGGTGAAATACTAGATTTAGAAATAGAAAAGAGCAAAAATGAAGATAAAAAGATCAATCCTGCATCATTAAGAGGAGATATAGACTTTGTAAATGTAACTTTTAGGTATGGAACAAGGCAGAAGGTTTTAGATGATATAACTTTACACATCTCTTCAGGAGAAAAAATAGCACTTGTTGGTGAAAGCGGTTCGGGTAAAACAACTCTGGTAAAGCTCCTAATGAGTTTTTATCAACCGGAGAAAGGCGAAATACTTATAAATGGATATAACATAAAAGATATAAATTTAGAAGTTTTAAGAGAAAAAATTGCATACATATCACAGAATGCTTTTTTCTTTAATGGCACTATCAGAGAAAATCTTACTCTTGGAGCAGATAATATAGAATTAGAAGAAATAATAGAGGCTTGTAAAAAAGCCCAGATTCATGATTTTATTAACAGTCTACCTTTACGATATGAAACTATGATAGAAGAAAATGGTGCAAATTTATCTGGTGGGCAAAAACAAAGACTTGCAATAGCAAGAGCAATCTTGAAAAAGCCTGATATATTAATAATGGATGAAGCTACTAGTAATTTGGATAGTACTACCGAAAAAACAATACATGATATGATATATGAATTTAGTAAAGATATTACTGCTATAATAATTGCTCATAGATTAAGTACTATCATGAGAAGTGATACCATATATGTTATGGATAAAGGAAAGATTGTAGAGAGTGGTAGTCATGAAGAATTAATGAGATTAGGAGGAAAGTATTATGAATTATGGAAGGATCAAATTCCAATATCTAATTACGAACTTGGAGATGAAGAAGCAGCAGCCTCTAATTTGATAGGAGCGTGACTTTTGTGAGAGAGATAGTACAAAATATAGAAGAACTTACAGACAGCAGAGAACTTTTAGAATCCAAACCGCATCCTATTGCGAGTGTTTCTGTTTATATTTTATTACTTCTCATTACATCTTTCTTGATATGGTCTTATTTTAGCGAGAAAGAAATAGTTGTTAAAGCAAACGGAATTATAAGACCTTACAAAGATGAATTTATCATCTCAAACAAAGTGACAGGCAATGTGGAGAGAATATATGTTACAGATGGTCAAAAAGTGAAAAAAGGAGATGCTTTATACGTAATAGAGCATAAAAACTTAGAATTACAAAAATCCATATTAGAAAAACAACTTGCTAATAAGATTAGTGAAGTAGAAAATTTAAAAAAATTAAAAAATAGTATTCAGGATGGGAAAAACTATTTTGATAAAAGTTCTGAGAATGAAATGTATTATTACTATAAGTATTTAGATTTTTACATAAATAAAAAAGCCATAGAAAGCCAACTTTACGGTATTAATGTTCAGGCACAGAATATAGATAACATATTGGAGAATTTAAAAAATTTAAAAAAATCCATAGACCAAAATGAAAATAAGATAAACAATGACACTTCTTATTACAACCAGTTTGTTGATTATCAAATGAATATTAATCAGAGACAGGATAAAATTGAGCAATTACAACGCGAACTGTTGAGGCAAATTGAAGAGGCACAGGAAGCAATTTACAATGCAAGAGAAGAACTTGCAAATTATAAAAATGGATATATGCTAAATATCAAAAACAATATAGAACAGAATTATCAACAATTAAATCAATTAAAGAGTCAATATTCTCAAATCCAAGATATACAAGATGCAATTAACAATTTAAGACTTCTTCAGCGATCTATTTACGATAATAAAAGCTATTTTTCAACTTATAACTCCTACTATTATAAATTCTTAGATTATCAAATGAATGTTCAACAATACCAAAACAAAATTGCCCAACTTCAGAAAACATATGATTCTATTTTGCAAAATCCAGATGCGTTGCCTAGTCAAATTGAGGATGCGTTAGTTGCTCTAAACAATGCTAAGCAGGAATTTGAAATTTATAAAAATCAATATCTTATGAGTGTTACGGCAAGTATAGAAGAAAATGAAACAAAATTACATCAGTTGCAAAACTTATCTCAACAAATGCAAACCATTCAAAATAATATAGATAACTTAAAATTATTACAAAAATCCATAAACGATAATCATAATTACTTTTCTTCTGATAGCTCTTATTACAATCAATTTATTGATTACCAGATGAATATAAAACAAAGAGAAGATAAAATTCAACAATTGCAAAATGCCTTAACACAAAAATATTATGATGCAGAAAAGACAGTTCAAAATGCAAAAGATGACCTTATAAATTATCAAAATCAATATATGCTTAGCCTCAAGGCAAATATCGAACAAAATGAAGCGAAACTCAAGGAAATCAAAGCTAATTTGAATAATGTAAATGTAGAAAAATTCACAGCAGATACCATAGCTCAAATAGAAGATAATATCTACTCCGATGAAAAAGAAATAGAGAAATTAAAAGCAGAACTTCAGAATATAAATCTTGCAATCGAGGATTACATTATAAAATCTCCAGTAGATGGGAAAATTGATATGATGATGAGTATAAAAGAAGGGGATTTGGTACAGAGCGGATTGGAAATAATTAAAATTATTCCAGACAATCCACAATATAGAGTAAAACTTTATATTCCTAACAAAGATATTGCAGATATAAAAGTTGGCCAAAAAATAAAATATCATATTTTAGCTTTGCCTTATCAAGAGTACGGAGAGCTGTCAGGTGAAATAGTAAAATTAAGTATAGACTCGAGATTAGACAAACAAAGTGGGCTTAATTACTATGAAGCAGAGGCGACCATTGATAATAAACCTCTGTATAATCGTAAAGGAGAAAAGAAAAACATAAAGGTAGGCATGATAGTAGAAGCCCATGTTATTGGCCATAGGGAAAAAATGCTTTACTATCTTTTAGAACAACTCAATTTGAAAGATTAGTTGAGTTCCTTTAACCTGTAGGGAATTAACTGTTGACAATTCATGAGATTTTATATATATTATATATCAAATAGAATATGAGGCTATGAAAGAGAGGAGTAAGTGTATACTGGCTAAAGAGAGGGATATCCCATGGGCTGAAAGGATTCCCGCCAAAGGTACACTGAAGGTAGCTCTGGAGCCTGTAAACCGAAGTCCAGTAGGTTTAAACGGGTCTGCCCGTTATAGCTTGAGTGATAAATAAAGGTGGTACCGCGAAATGCCCTTTCGCCCTTTGTGGGTGAAAGGGTTTTAAAATTTTACGGAGGGAGTGTGAGGCATGAAAGAGATAGCTAAAACCTACAATCCAAAGGAATTTGAAGATAGAATTTATGCTTTTTGGATGGAAAAAGGATATTTTACTCCTAAAATAGACCCTGAAAAACAGCCATTTACCATTGTTATACCGCCTCCAAACATAACAGGGCAATTACATATGGGACATGCACTTGACAATACTTTGCAGGACATATTGATAAGATGGAAAAGAATGCAGGGTTATGCAGCTTTGTGGATACCTGGCTCAGACCATGCCAGCATTGCGACGGAGATAAAAGTTTTAGACACGATAAGAGAAGAAACGGGGCTCACAAAGAAAGAAATAGGAAGAGAAGAGTTTTTGAAAAGGGCATGGGCATGGAAGGACAAATACGAAAACCGTATTTTAAGCCAATTAAAAAAGTTGGGTTCTTCTTGTGATTGGACAAGGACACGCTTTACTATGGACGAAGTATGTTCAAGGGCGGTAAGAGAGGTTTTTGTTTCTCTCTATGAAAAAGGGCTCATATACAGAGGTGACAGGATAATAAATTGGTGCCCAGACTGCAACACTGCTTTATCTGATGCGGAAGTGGAACATAAAGAGCAAAAAGGGCATTTGTGGTACATCAAATACCCCATAAAAGGTGAAGATGGATATGTAGTTATAGCTACTACAAGGCCAGAGACGATGCTGGGGGATGTAGCAGTTGCTGTAAATCCTGATGATGAAAGGTATAAGGATGTGGTAGGTAAGACTTTGATACTGCCACTTGTAGGAAGGGAGATACCTGTAATTGCTGACAGCTACGTTGATCCTTCATTTGGAACTGGTGCTGTTAAAGTGACGCCTGCTCACGACCCAAATGACTTTGAGATGGGGACAAGACACAATCTTCCATTTATCAACATAATGAAAGAAAATGCGATAATCAATGAAAATGGAGGAAAATATAAAGGTCTTGATAGGTATGAGGCGAGAGAAAAGATAGTAGAAGACCTCAAAAATCTCGGACTACTTCTAAAAATTGAAGACCACGTTCACAATGTGGGACATTGTTACAGGTGCGATACGGTAGTTGAACCTCTACTTTCCAAGCAGTGGTTTGTAAAGATGGAGCCTTTAGCGAAACCTGCTTTAGAAGTTGTAAAAGAAGGAAAAATTAAGTTTGTGCCAGAACGGTTTGAAAAAATATACATTAATTGGTTAGAAAACATAAAGGATTGGTGTATTTCAAGGCAATTATGGTGGGGACACAGAATTCCTGCCTGGTATTGTGATGACTGTGGTCATATAACTGTATCGCGTAAAGACCCGGAAAAATGTGAAGCTTGTGGAAGTACCAACATACATCAAGACGAAGATGTATTAGATACTTGGTTTAGTTCTGCACTTTGGCCTTTCTCTACTATGGGTTGGCCAGAAGAAACAGAAGATTTAAGATATTTCTATCCGACAGATGTACTTGTTACGGGATATGACATAATTTTCTTCTGGGTTGCAAGAATGATTTTTATGAGTTTGGAATTTATGAAAGAAGTACCATTTAAGCATGTTTTGATACATGGTTTAGTCAGGGATGCTCAAGGTAGAAAAATGAGCAAATCTCTTGGCAATGGAATAGACCCGTTAGAGGTTATTGAAAAGTATGGAGCAGACACTTTAAGGTTTACATTAGTCATAGGAAATGCTCCAGGAAACGATATGAGGTTTAGTCAAGATAAAGTTGAACTCAGCAGAAACTTTGCAAATAAATTGTGGAACGCTTCAAGATATGTGTTGCTGAATTTAACTGATAATGATACTAATCTTTATACAGAGGGGTTAACTATTGCTGATAAGTGGATTTTGACAAGGTATAACAATATAGTAAAAGAAGTGACAGAGAATTTAGAAAAATTTGAGTTAGGAATAGCCGCTACAAAGCTTTATGACTTTGTGTGGAGCGAATTTTGCGATTGGTATATAGAACTTAGCAAACCTGTGCTATACAGTGATAACCTTGAAGCTAAAAAGGTTACAAAGTCTGTTTTAAGATATGTGCTTGATAATACTTTGAGGCTTTTGCACCCCTTTATGCCTTTTATAACTGAAGAAATATGGCAGAATTTACCTCATGAGGGCGAGAGCATAATGATTGCTGAATGGCCGAAATACAAAGAAGAACTGGATTTCACTGAAGAAGCGAAAAATGCTGAGATTATAATGGAAGCTATTAGGACCATTAGAAATTTAAGAGCAGAAGCAAATGTTTCCCCTTCTAAAAAAGCAAAAGTTATTGTGGCTGTTGAAAATGAATATTATGTAAAGATGTTTGAAGTGGGTACAAATTATATAATGAAACTTGCAGGTGCTAGCGAAGTTGTAATTGAAACAGATAAAAGTAAAATTCCTCATAAAGCTTTGAGTGGAGCAATAGAAGGAGGATTGGTGGTACTTCCACTTGAAGATTTAATTGACTTAGAAGAAGAGATAAAGAGGCTTAATGAAGAAAGACAAAAAGTGATAAGCGAAATTGAAAGAGCACAAGGGCTTTTAAATAATGAAAATTTCGTCAAAAAAGCGCCAGAAAAAGTAGTCAGTGCGGAAAGAGAGAAATTAGAAAAATATACTACGATGCTTAAAAACATAGAGGAAAGACTTAAGTTATTAAATAGTTAACCTCTAGGGGGATTTGTATGTTATCTTTGTTTAAAAGGCCCAAAAAAGAGTCTCAACTGGTTATAAGAGAGGCTAAGATAAAAGATGCGAGGGGGATAATAAAGCTTTTAAACAGTGTTGGAAGAGAAAAATTGTATATGGTGTCAGAGACATTTAACTGGTCTGAAGAGGAAGAAAAACAGCTTATAAAAAATTTAGACCGCAACAAAGATTTGATTTTGGTGGCAGACTACGGTGTAGAAATCATAGGCTGCCTTACTCTCTTTCGTTATTATGGAGGAAGGTCTCCTAAAGTACAACATGTAGGAGAAATAGGTATAAGTATAGACGCTCGATTTAGGAATGTAGGAATCGGGACAAAATTGTTTACGGAAGCTATTAATTGGGCAAAAAGCAAAGGTTATGAAAAACTTTGCCTCAGTGTTTTTAGTACAAATGAGGTGGCAATACACCTTTACAAAAAATTTGGCTTTGAAGAAGAGGGCAGAAGAAGGCGGCAGTTTAAAATTGGAGATGAGTATGTAGATGAAGTTTTAATGGGATTGTTTTTGTAAAATCAGTCTGTATAGGAGATGAGCTTGAATGAATTATGAAGAGGCAATTAACTACATACACGGTACTTACAAATTTGGCGTAAAATTAGGACTGGAAAATATAAAAAGATTATTAAGTTATATGGGAAATCCTCAAAAAAAACTTAAAATTATCCACGTTGCTGGTACAAATGGAAAAGGCTCTACATCAGCTTTTATAAGCAACATTTTGCAGCAGGCTGGGTACAAAGTAGCTTTATATACTTCGCCTTTCCTGGAAGAATTTGAAGAGAGAATGAGAATAAACGGAGAAAATATTTCCAAGGAAAAGTTGATTTATTATGTTGAATATATAAAGCCTATAATATCTCGCATGGTGGAGGAAGGATACAATCATCCGACGGAATTTGAAGTGGTAACTGCAATTGCTTTTAAATATTTTTATGATGAAAAAGTGGATTTTGTAGTGTTGGAAGTGGGGCTTGGGGGCAGATTTGATGCAACAAATGCTATAGATTCTTCTTTGGTTTCTGTCATAACGACTATTGATTATGACCATACAGACAGATTGGGACATACTTTAGGAGAGATTGCATATGAAAAAGCCGGAATCATCAAGCAAAAGGGGGTTGTAGTGAGTTTTTATCAACAACCAGAAGCGATGAAGGTCATCATAGAAGCCTGTGAGGTAAGAAATGCTTATTTGACTGTACTTGAAAAAAGTAACGTAATTATAAAAGAACAAAACCCTGATTTTCAGATTTTTGACTACAAAAAATACAAGGACTTAAAAATTACTTTATTGGGAGAACATCAGATTTACAATGCTGCTTTGGCAGTAGAGAGTGTAGAAAAATTAAGAATGTATGGGTATGAAGTCACAGAAAAAGATATAAAGGAAGGGCTTTACAGGGCAAAATGGCCTGGAAGATTGGAAGTAATGAGAAAAAAACCCTACGTAGTAATAGACGGTGCTCACAATCCTCAAGGAATGACTGTTTTGAAAGAGTCTCTAAAATTATTTAAATATGATAAATTGATTTTAGTAATTGGAATGCTTAAAGACAAAGATACACAGAAGATGTTGGATATAATTGTGCCAGAGGCAGATATGATAATAACAACCACCCCAATAAGTGAAAGAGCTTATAAGGCAAGTGAACTTGCACAAAAGATAGATAAAGAAAACGTAATTCCAATTGAAAATATTGAAAAGGCAGTAAAATACGCCTTGGATATAGCTAAGGAAGAGGATATGGTGCTTTTTTGTGGGTCATTGTACATGATAGGTTATGTGAGGTCAATGCTTAAAAAGGTAATAATTAAGACATAGTTTTAATATAATGTAAGGTGTAAAGGCCGTAATGAGAAGGCGGTTGTTATGGAAATAACAGGTACTGCGTTGTTACGGGAGATAGATAAGGCACTAAAGGCGATGAAAGAAGCGGAAAGAAATTTAGAAATGCTGGAAAATGACAACTACCTCAAGATAAAGTTAGCAAGGCTAAAGTACGATTTTGCAAGACAAGAATATTTGAGACTCTTAAGGATTGCTAAAGAACAAAAAATCAAATATAACATGAATGAATTGATGGAAAAAATAATAGACGTATGATAAAAGCGGTCTTTCGACCGCCTGATTTATTGTTCAGGTATTTTAATTTCTTCTTGAAAATCGCACTTAAAATCTTTATAGGTCACACAAAAACCGTTGCAATTATGGATACATGTAATTGCATTACATTTCTTCATCGTTCTAATTGGTGCATTTACTGGTTTTGAAGAGCGCATAAATTCTAACTCCAAATAAGTCATATCAATCGCCCTTTCCAATTTGATAGTTTTATTATACACTTAATTCATTTATCTGTCAATTGCAATTATAAAATTTAGAAATTCATTTTAGAGCCAAATTTCTCAGAAAGTTTGCTACTAATAAAGGTTTTTTGAAAAAAATAATTAAATAGTTTTGAGTTTGGGTAGGGCTATAACTTTATTTTGTTTATTGAAAAAAGGAAAGGAGTATGATAAAATGAATAATGTGTCGGGGCATGGCGCAGCGGTAGCGCGCGCGGTTCGGGACCGTGAGGTCGCAGGTTCAAATCCTGTTGCCCCGACCATTATTACAGCCATGTGGGTTTTAAGACTTATCAACAGGCTAAAAGAACAAGTGTTTGCAGGTATGATACAGGGCCACTTTGGTGGTAAATTTGTGAAAATATTGAAAGACGCTCACGATTTAAGTGAGCGATTTTTTATGGAGTTATTGGTTTCTCAAATATATCCTCCTGCATATTATGGAATTATGCTAATATGTGGGGGGATGTATTTTGTACATTTACATTGCTAATATGGGAGAAGATATTATTGAGCGAGTTAATTTGGAGACAAATTACAGAGATTTTGCAAAGATTAATTCATATAACAATAAACATCTGCCCTTAAATGTCTATTCTAAATATTTATGTGGTCCTCATCGATTAATTTTAGATAAAGAAAGACAGAAACTGTATTCTTTAAATGCTTATGATAATTCAATTAGTATAATAAACCTAGACGATTTTACTTCAGAAATTTCTCTGTATGTAGGTAATTATCCTAATAATGGCATTATGCATGGAGATTATATATTAGTGGTTAATGGAGACTCAGACTCTATAAGTATTTTTGATATTGAAGAGAAAAAAGTGATAGGGCAAGTTAAAGTGGGAAGTTTCCCCCAGGACATAATTTACAATGAAAAGTATGATTTGATTTTTGTGAGCAATATGAATTCTGATGAAATTTTATTAATCGACCCTTATAGTTATAGGATTGTAGATTTTATTGTGACAGGGGCAAGACCTATAGGAATGACTTTCTCTGAAGATTGGGACTATTTGTATGTGGTAAACAGTTATTTTGAAACAGGGGTAAATGGGAAAATTTCTGTGATAAACCTGCAAAGTTTTAAAGTAACTGGTGAGATAGAAGTTGGAAAAGTTCCTACAATGGTCCGGAAAAAGGAAAACTTTTTGTATGTGCTTAATTCTTGCTCTAATACGCTATGCAAAATAGATTTATTTACAAAACAGAAAAAAGAAGTTTATTGCGGATATGCACCTGGGTATTTATGCATTTTAGATAAATATGCTTATGTTTCTTCTGCAGAAGAAAACAAAGTGAATATAATTGACATTGATGAAATGAGGGTAGTAAAGTTTATTGAAACAAGAAAAGAGCCCCAAGGCCTTGTTATTGACCCGTGAGGACTTTTATTATGTATGCATATACGTCTTGAGATTTTTGTTTCCAATTATCGCAGATAAGTTTTGCCTGCTCGCTGTTTACTACATTTATATTTAGCTCAATCAAAACTATATCATTTTCTACGACTTTACAATTAGCTATATATTGATTTTCGTCTTTTTTGTAATAAGTGGCTATATATTGAGATTCCTGTTTTATTTTTTCTTTGTTTAAAAGGATGTATTCGTCTATTTTTTGCCGTGTTTCAAAGGGGATTCTTGTGAAAAATAGTTTTAAAATGTTTATACCTTCTTCCGTAATAAAATATTTTTCTTCTTCTAATTTTATAAAGCCAGTTTCTATTAACTCGTCAAGGTATTGTCTTAAATAGAAATAGTTCATAAGTTTGTTATCTAAGATAATTTTGCTTATTTGCTCGTCTGTAATAGGCATATTTATTCTGTTTAAGATGTATAGTATAATTAACTTGTTTTCTGCTAATTCTTGTATTTCGTAAGCCAAGTTACCACCTCGCATTATTACTATATGTGGTATGTTTAAGTTAATTCTATCACAAAATATGCAATAATAAAAGAGAGTATACGAAATACTTT
>NZ_AVAF01000061.1 GCF_000445185.1 Thermoanaerobacter sp. A7A | reverse complement strand
CAAAATATCTCCTTTACGAAAGTTTGTCTACAGTCTGAGAGAGTATACGAAATACTCTCTTTTTCTCTTTCTATCTTTGCATATATTCTGATTCGCTTCCTGCAGCACCTTGTGGGCCCCCCTGTGCAGGAGGAGAACCATATATACTGATGCCCCTTGCCATGGCAGATTCAGCAAAATGAACCATTCGTCTTAACATTTGTCCTCCTACTTTGCCGCAATCTCGGCTACTTACATATCCCCAATAATCTTCAGAACCTTGCTTAACTGGAAGGCCAAGCTCTGATGCGATTTCGTATTTCATATTATCAAGGGCTTTGTGAGCCTCTGGTACCATTTTTGGACGATCATTCCAACTACCTCTTGCCATTTAAATCCCTCCTTACTCTTTCTCATACTTAATTTGTGTAGGTGGATAAAAAATATACTTTGAAAAATTTTAAAAAAATATATTTTATTGTGTTAAAATATTTATGTGCATAAATTTTACTAAAAGGGTTGATAAAGATGGAAAAACAAAAAATTTTAGAGCAAAAAATCAAAGAGTGGGGAGCGTCTTTAGTGGGTTTTTCAAGTCTTACAGGTATCCTTCCCGATACTCTTTCAGATATTCCGTATGCCATTACAGTTGTAATAAAATTAGCAGATAGAATAGTGGATGAAATTGAGAATAAGCCTACTCACACTTATTATCACCATTACCGTTCTGTAAATACGCTAATTGACCAGATAACCTTAAAGACGGTTCTTCTTCTTGAAGAATGGGGCTATAAAGCATTAGCTGTTCCTGCGTCGCAATCAATTGCTGATTTGGGAGAATATAGAGGACTTTTTCCACATAAAACTGCTGCTACAAGAGCAGGGCTTGGTTGGATAGGAAAGAATGGTCTTCTTGTGACTGAAAAATATGGACCAAGAGTGAGATTAGGAACAGTTTTAACAAATATGCCTTTTGAAACAGGAACCCCCATTACTAAAAGTAAATGTGGCAGCTGTAGATTATGTGTAGATGTCTGTCCTGCTATGGCACTTTATGGTACTCTATGGAAAGAGGGGATACCGAGAGAAGAAATAGTTGATGCGAGAGCTTGTAGTGAATATATGAATAAAAATTTTAAACACATTGGAAGAGGCTATGTATGCGGTATTTGTATGGAAGTCTGTCCTTACGGAAAGAAAAAATCTGTTGACAGGTGAAAAGGTTTTTGATAAAATGAAATTAAACAACCAAAACGTTTTGGAAAAGGTGGATATTAAATGGCGGTTACAATAAAGGATATAGCGAAATATGCGGGTGTATCTGTTACAACGGTTTCAAGAGCTTTAAACGGATACCCGGATGTAAGCGAGGAAACCCGTGAAAGAATTAAAAAAATAGCAGAGCAATTAAATTATACTCCAAATTCCATTGCAAGAGGGCTTGTCACAAATAAAACCCATACGGTTGGATTGGTTGTTTCTGAGTTAATAAAACCGGGGGCGTATCATCCTTTCTTTCTCGAAGTGCTTGCGGGTATAAAAGCAGGATTAAGGAAAGATAAATACGACCTTATACTTTTTACTGTAGACCCCGAAAGCCAAGATGTAACTTCTTATGAGAAACTTTGCAATGACAGAAAGGTTGAAGGGGCTATTGTAGAAGGTTTAAAATTGAGTGATCCTTATATTGAAGAAATAAAGAAAACACAAATTCCCACTGTCATGATTGATATACCGATACTGACTGATAAAGTGGGATATGTAAGTTCGGATAATGTTCAGGCGGCTTTTGAAGCTACAAGTTATCTTATAAAGTTAGGACATAGAAATATTGGATTTATAAATGGTCATAATGATGCGGCTGTAAGTTTTGAGAGGTTAGAAGGTTATAAAAAAGCTCTTGAAAAAAATAATATACCTTATAAAGAGGAATATGTAGTTTTTGATGATTTTACTCAAGAAGGTGGGTATAATTCTTTTAAGACGTTGGTTTTTGAGCATCCGGAAATAACTGCTGTATTTCATGCTTCTGATTTGATGGCAATAGGGTCTTTCAAAGCAGCAAAGGACTTAGGAATGAAAGTGCCTGATGATATTTCTATTGTAGGTTTTGATGATATTGAGCTTGCATCTTTGATTACTCCTGGACTTACTACCGTAAGGCAAGATACTTTTAAGATGGGATATAATGCAGCAAAACATCTTTTATCTATTATAAAAGGGGAAAAGCCACAGCATATATTAATACCTCATAAGCTTGTAATTAGAGATTCAGCTAGAAAAATATAATTTTTTTAAAAAGTATCCAAAACGTTTCGGATAGAATTTTTGGTAAGGATGGAGGTATATAAGTGGTAAAGCACATGTTTTTAGAGGATGTAAACAATTTAATGAGTGAAAGTAAATGGCTTATTTTCCAAAATGAGTATAATGCAGAGCTAAATCCTCGATATGAGACCCTTTTTACACTTACAAATGGTTACATGGGCGTAAGAGGTACTTTTGAGGAAGGAAGCGAGGGAGAAAAGCCGGGAAATTTTATTGCAGGAATTTTTGACAAGTCAGATGCGCGGGTTAGAGAAATAGTAAATGCTCAAAATTGGTTGAAAATAAAGTTGTATGCTGAAGGTGAAGAATTAAGTTTGAATAAATGCCAGTTGATAGAATTTAAAAGAATTCTTGATATGAAAAAAGGGATTCTATTTAGGAGTATGTTGATAAAAGACAGCAAAGATAGAATTACTCGAATTGAGGGATACAGGTTTATAAGCCGTAGCGACCTTCATCGTTCTGCAATTAAGCTATTTGTAACACCTATAAATTACAGTGGCGTTGTAGGTATAGAGAGCATTATTGAGGGGACTGTTTTAAACTCAGCAGATAGCCCAAAGTATAGAATAAAGCATTTGAAAGTGGTTGACAATATCAGTTTGAGTAAAAGTGGGAGTTATCTTGAAACAGCAACTATTGACGATGATATTCGCATTGCCACAGGCAGTACTGTGAGGATATATCGTTATGAAGATAAAGAGAAAAATAACATAGCTAAATTTAGAAGATTTTTGTCATTAGGTGAAATGAGTGTGGAGTACTTTGAGTTTGATGCTACAGAGAACAAAACAGTAGTAATTGACAAATTTGTAATAACTTATACCTCAAGAGACGTAAGAAAAGACCTATTGAAGACGACGGTGGAAAGAGAACTCTTTAATTTTGCTGGAGAAGGTATTGATAAAGAACTTAAGAGACATATTGAGGTATATGAAGAACTATGGTCTGTTGCAGATATAAATATTGAAGGGGATGAAGAAGCAGATAAAGCTTTGAGGTTTAATATTTTTCATCTCATGAGTTCTGCCAATGAAAATGACCCCCTGGTGAGTATTGCTGCGAAAGCTCTTCATGGTGAAGGATACAAAGGCCATGTATTTTGGGATACTGAGATATTTATGCTTCCCTTTTTCATATATGTGCATCCAAAAGCGGCAAAGGCACTTCTAATGTACAGGTACAATATGCTTAATGCAGCGAGAAAAAATGCGGCTTTAAACGGGTATAAGGGAGCACAATACCCTTGGGAATCTGCAGATACAGGAGAGGAAGAGACACCTAAATGGGGATTTGATTACATGGGAAACCCTGTAAGGATATGGACGGGTGATTTAGAGCATCATATAACTGCTGATATAGCTTTTGCAGTGTGGGAGTATTTTAGAGCGACAGAGGATATTGAGTTTATGTTGAATTACGGTGCAGAAGTCATTTTTGAGACTGCAAGGTTTTGGGTATCTAGATGTGAATATGTAAAAGAATTAGACAGGTATGAAATAAACAATGTCATAGGTCCTGATGAATTTCATGAACATGTTGATAATAATGCTTATACTAATTACCTTGCAAAATGGAATATTAAAAAGGGACTTGAACTAATCAATATGTTAAAAGAAAAATACCCTGAACATTATCATGCTATATCAAACAAAATATGTTTGACAAATGAGGAAATGGAAAAGTGGAAAGAAGTTGAAGAAAAAATATATATACCTTATGACAAAGACAAAAAGCTGATAGAACAATTTGAAGGCTATTTTGATAAAAAAGATTATGTTATTGATAAATTTGATGAAAACAATATGCCTATATGGCCTGAAGGTGTTGATATAACGAGATTGGGTGATACCCAGCTTATTAAACAGGCTGATGTTGTTATGTTAATGCTTTTGTTAGGTGAGGAATTTGACGAAGAAACGAAAAGAATCAATTACGAATATTATGAAAAGCGAACTATGCACAAATCTTCATTAGGTCCCAGCATGTATGCTATTATGGGGTTAAAAGTGGGAGACCACAAAAACGCATACCAGTCTTTTATGAGAAGTGCCAACGTGGACCTTGTGGACAATCAGGGGAACACTAAAGAAGGTTTGCATGCTGCATCTGCTGGTGGTACATGGCAAGTAGCTGTTTTTGGATTTGGCGGAATGGAAATTGACAAAGAAGGGGCATTAAATATAAATTCGTGGCTGCCAGAAAAATGGGATAAACTTTCCTATAAAGTATTTTGGAAGGATAATTTAATAGAGGTTATTGTTACAAAACAGGAAGTGACAGTAAAAAAGTTGAAAGGAAAAGGAAATATAAAAGTAAAGGTAAAAGGGAAAGAGCTGACAATGGAATAGTCAAAAAGGTATAGACAGGTGGTAACCTGCTATACCTTAAAAATAAATTGATTATGTTTTAAGGGGGGATAAGTGGAGTTAGAGTAAAATTTTAAGTTCTCAATCAGATATTTTACTATAAAATTGTGAAAGGGGAAAGTGGTAATGAGTAAAAAACTTTTAAGTATTTTTGTTTTAACGATCTTTTTGCTGGCAACTGTTTTGGCTGGCTGTTCCTCTAGTAAAAATAATACTTCCAGTGCCAATGAGACAAATACACAAAAACACCAGACACAAAAACCAGTTACTATAAAATTAGGCATGTGGTCATCATCTCCAGCAGAAAAGAAGATAGTGGATGACCAAATAGCTAAGTTTAAAGAAAAATATCCGAATATAGATGTGCAAATTGAGACAATTGTGGGAGATTACATGCAAAAATTACAAGCAGAACTGGCGTCAAATACAGCACCAGACATATTCTATCTTGACAGCATGCCGGCACCACAGCTTATGTCTTCAGGAGTTTTAGAGCCATTAGATGATTATATTAAGAAATACAATGTGGATGTAAATGATTTCGAGCCAGCATTGCTTTCCGCTTTTCAGTGGGATGGAAAAACTTATGGTTTACCGAAGGATTTCAATACTCTAGCTTTGTTTTACAACAAAGACATGTTTAAAGCGGCTGGAATAAATGAGCCTCCAAAAACATGGGAGGAATTAAGAGATGTAGCTAAAAAATTGACAAAAGACGGTGTCAAAGGTTTGGTTTTATCAGCAGACCTTGCAAGATTTGATGCTTTTATAAATCAAAATGGCGGTTCAGTATATCAAGATGGAAAAGTTACTTTAAATCTGCCAGAGAATGCACAAGCTCTTGATTTTTATGTAGGCCTCATTACAAAAGACAAAGTTGCTGACACACCACAAAACATGGGAGAAGGCTGGAATGGAGATGCTTTTGCTGCTAAAAAAGCTGCAATGGCAATAGAAGGTGGCTGGATGATACCATTCCTCAAAGAAAAAGCTCCTGATTTAAACTATGGTATAGCAGAGCTTCCAGCAGGAAAGCAAAAATCTACAATGGCTTTCACTGTTGCATATGTGATGAATAAAAACAGCAAACATAAAGATGAAGCCTTTAAGCTTATTGAATTTTTAACCGGTAAAGAAGGACAGCAATTTGTAGTAGATTCAGGCCTTGCACTTCCATCGAGAAAGTCTATGCAAGAAGGATTTAAGGAGAAATATCCTGAAAGAGCTGCCTTTGTAGATGGTGCTTCTTATGCGGTACCATGGCAATTCGGTTTGTATGGCACAAAGGTAGTAGATGCGGCTAATAAAGCCTGTGAAGCATTAATAATGAAGCAAATAAGTAGTGCTCAGCAAGCTCTTGACAACGCACAAAAGGAAGTTGGACAATAATTTAAGTAAGCAGCACCTTACTAAAATAAGGTGCTGCAATTATGATTTTTTAAGGTTGAAGGGAAGGATGTATTTATGGAAGCTAAAATGACTATGAAAAAGAGGTATTTATACGAAGCTTTGTCAGGGTATGCTTTTGCGTTGCCTTTTATTGCTTCAATATCTATTTTTTTGATAGGACCATTAATTTATGCTTTTATTATAAGTTTCAAAGAATTTTCTTTTTTAAATCCTGAAGCAAACCGATGGGTTGGATTTGCAAATTATATAAAATTATTCAGTGACCCAACGTTTAAAAGAGCTCTTTTAAATACAACACTTTATTCTTTAGGAGTAGTACCAACACAGCTAATTATTGCCTTAATACTAGCATTAATTGTAAATTCGGATATTAAAGGTAAAACATTTTTTAGAGTTGCCTATTATATACCAACTGTTACATCCACAGTTGCAGTTTCTGTAATATTTTTATATCTATTTAAAGCAGATGGTTTAGTTAATGCTTTGTTAGCTAAATTTGGCATACAAGGGCCTACTTGGTTTAATGATGTAAGGTTTGCGCTTCCTTCTATCATGATGATGGCAATATGGTCTTCTGTAGGTAATTACATGGTGATTTTTCTTGCAGGATTACAAGATATACCATCAGAATTGTACGAGGCTGCAGAAGTAGATGGGGCTAATAAATTTCAAAGATTTTTCAAAATTACTCTTCCAATGTTGCGGCCAATAGTGTTTTTTAATCTAGTAATGTCATTAATTGGTACTTTCCAGGTTTTTGATCAAGCCTATGTAGTATCGCAAGGGACTGGTGGGCCTCTTGATGCTACAATGACAGTCGTGCTGGATATATATAGGACAGGCTTTAGAGATTTTAACATGGGTTACGCTTCAGCTATGGCTTTTGTATTATTTGTAATAATCTTGATATTGACTCTTATACAGCGAAAGCTTTTCAAAGAAGAAACCTATTAGGAGGTGGCAATAGATGAAAAAGGTGTTGCGGTTTTTATTTTATACCGTTGTAGTAGGATATGCAGTAATTACACTTGGCCCTTTTATTTGGTCTATAATAACATCTCTAAAACCCACCAGTGAATTAAATACTTTTGCTGTAAATATAAAGCATTTAACTTTAGATAACTATAAAATGATAATTACAAAATTCCCTTTTTTAAGGTGGTTTATAAATAGTGCTATAGTTGCAGCTATAGTGACGTTTGGCAATATACTGTTTAATTCTATGGCAGGGTATGCACTTGCAAGAATAAATTTTCCTGGAAGAAATTTATTGTTTATGGTTGTGCTTGCTCTCATGATGGTACCAGGACAGGTAGTGATGGTGCCAACTTATATCCTTCTCAGCAAATTAGGCTGGGTAAACACTTACATGGGTCTTACAATTCCATTTTTGACTAGTAATTTTGGAATATTTTTAATGAGGCAATTTTTCTTATCTCTTCCCAAAGAGTTAGAAGAAGCAGCTACAATTGATGGTTTGTCACGATTTGGGATTTTCTTTAAAATAGTTTTGCCTTTGTCTAAACCTGCTCTTGCAACTCAATTCATTTTTATGTTTACTGGCAATTGGAATAGTTTCTTGTGGCCTAGCCTCTTGACATCCACTGATAATATGTATACACTACCTGTAGGCCTTAATTCTTTCTACGGGCAGTATTATCAATTTTGGAATCAGGTAATGGCAGGAGCTATACTTTTGACATTACCGACTATAGTGATATTCTTAATATTCCAGAGATATTTTGTAAAAGGAATATCTACAACAGGATTAAAATAAGTAACGAAGGAGGAATAAAATGGCAAGGTATCAAGGAGTAATTTTTGATTTAGATGGTGTTATTACAGATACTGCAAGATACCACTATTTAGCATGGAAGAAACTCGCTGATGAGTTAGGGATATATTTTGATGAAGTTATAAACGAGAGATTAAAAGGTGTAAGCCGCCTACAGTCTTTAGAGATAATTTTAGAAAAAAGTGATAAAAAATATTCTCAAGAAGAAAAAGAATATTATGCAAATAAGAAGAATGAGTACTATAAAGAGATGATAAAAAAGATCACGCCTGAGGATTTATTGCCTGGAGTGGAGAGATTTATTGAGGAACTTAAAAAAAGAGGTATTAAAACGGCAATTGCTTCTGTCAGTAAAAACGCTTTTACTGTTGTTGAAAATTTAAAAATAAGAGATAAGTTTGACTATATAGTGGATGCAAATGAAATTAAGCATGGAAAACCTGACCCTGAGATATTTTTAAACGCAGCAGAGCATCTTGGCATTTCTCCTGAAAAGTGTATTGGAATAGAAGATTCTGCTGCGGGCATCACTGCAATAAAAAGAGCAGGAATGTTTGCAGTAGGAGTGGGCAATCCTGAAACGGTGAAAGAAGCAGACTTAATTTTAAAGGATTTAAGTGAAGCGGATAAAATATTAGAATTGCTGTAGTGTGGAAATATTCCCCTGTGTTTTGGGGAATATTTTTTATAAAAAACTCTTGCATTTTTGAAAGAATCATAATATAATATAACTGTAAGCGGTTACAGTAAATTGAGAAAAGGGTGTCAAAATGGCGACAATAGACGATGTAGCAAAATTAGCAGGAGTTTCTATTGCAACTGTTTCGAGAGTTTTTAATAATAGTCCTTTAGTAAGTGAAAAAGCTAGACAAAAAGTTTTAAAAGCGGCAGAAGAGCTGGGATACAAACCCAGTATGCCAGCCAGAAGCCTGGCGATGAAGAAGACAAACACTATAGGGCTAATTGTGCCTGATATATCAAACCCTTACTATGCAGAAGTAGTAAGAGGTATTGAAGATGTCTGCAATATTTATAAATACAATATTACTTTGTGCAATGCAGACAATAAAAGAGAAAAAGAATTTCAATATATAGAAATGCTAAAAAATCGGTGGGTTGATGGAATAATATTTCACTGTGACTATTTTTCTGAAGAGCATTATAAAGTCTTTAAAAATGACAATATAAAGGTGGTACTTGCAGGAAGAACAACAAAGTTTGATGTGCCTTATGTAGGAATTGATAATTTTAAAGCGGCTTATGATGCAGTGAATTATTTGATATCATTAGGCCACAAGAGGATTGGAATTATTCATGGTCCTTTAGGCGATATGAAGGAAACCATAGATAGTGTGGATAGGTTAAGGGGATATAAGCAAGCTCTTATTGATAATGGCTTGCCAATTTATGAGGGTTTTATAAAGGAGGCAAACTTTAAATATAAAAGTGCTTATAATGCTGCAAAAGAGATGTTAAAAGAAAAAATAAAGCCTACTGCTATATTTGCGATAAGTGATATTATGGCAATGGGGGCAATAAATGCAGTGTTTGACAGTGGGCTTTCCTGTCCTGAAGATGTATCAGTAATGGGCTTTGATAATATTGACTTGTCAGAAGCAACAAGACCTTCTCTTACGACTGTATCACAGCCTATGTATGAAATAGGGGCTGTTGCAGCTAGAATGCTTATAAAAATGTTAAATGGGGAAAATATTGATGAGTATCAGACAATTTTAGAGCACAAAATTGTGGTAAGAAATTCTTGTATATCTCGAAAAGATTAAATTTTGTTTTATTTTTTAAATTGTAAGCGCTTACAGTTTTAAAGCATGAAAAGCGCAGTGAAGATTTTAAGCTTACGAAAGGAGAATATGGCATGTCTTATGTAAACTTCGTAAAGAAATACAAACTTGAAATTGCCATGGTTTTACCATTACTATTATATATTTTGGGTTTTACTGTATACCCTATCATTCAAACTATTACTTTAAGTTTTCAAGACCAGTATACTAAAGCATTTACATTGGCAAATTATAAAGAGATTATAGGAAAAACAGAATTTAAAAATGCTTTTTTCAATACCATAGCTCTTACATTTATAAGCCTCACTTTGGAAATGACTGCAGGCCTCGTCATTGCGCTTATTTTAAAAAGGAATTTTAGAGGAAAAGGCCTTTTGAGGTCTTTGATGTTGGTGCCAATGGGAGTACCTACTCTTGTGTCAGGTGTTGCGATGACCTATATTTTTGGGTTGTATGGTTATTTTAATGCGCTTTTGCAAAAACTACACATTATTGAAATGCCTATAGATTGGGCAAGTGGTGGTTTTAAGACATTACTTATGGTTTCTGTAGCGGATATGTGGAAAGTTACTCCGATGGTCATACTTTTGCTTTTGGCTGGTCTTGAAAGTATACCAGATGAAGTTTATGAAGCTTCTAACATTGATGGGGCAACTACATGGCAGACTTTTAGGTATGTTACATTGCCACTTCTAAAGCCCTCTATAACGATGGCCTTGATTTTAAGGGCGATAGACGCTTTTAGAATATTTGAACTTGTACTTGTTCTTGCAGGCCGTGCTACTCCTGTTATTTCTACCTTTGCGTATGATGAGTATAATAATTATGCAAATGCCTATACATCTGCGGCAGCATCTACAATATTGCTCCTAATAATAGCAGTATTTATAGTGAGCTACTTAAAAATAGCTGGTACTAAGGAGGAAAGATGATGAGAAAAATAGATATTAGCGAAAAGATTTCAAATACAGCTTATATTCCAATAGCTATAATAGCGGCAATATTGATGGTTATACCAGTATATATACTTTTTATGACTTCCTTTGCAGTGCCAAGTGATATATTGAAGCCTCATCCAGATTTTTTCATCACTCGTTTTACTTTGGACCATTGGAAAAACGTATTTACTTCAGGGAATATATGGCCTCCTTTTAAAAAGAGTTTTGTAGTGGCAACAATGACTACTATCATTGCAATTATAATAGCTGCTCCAGCGGCTTATGTTATAGCGAGGATGCCATCGAAAATAAAATATGCAGTAGTATTATCACTGTTTTTTACAAGAATGTTTCCTGATGTAGGTATTGCTCTTCCGATAGCGGTACAATTCATAAAATTAAATTTGATGGATACTTATTTAGGATTAGTTATGGCACACCTCATTGTAAATTTACCTTTTGCAGCATGGATATTGGTTGGAACTTTTGAGACAATACCAAAGGACTTAGAGGAAGCTGCACTGGTAGATGGAACAAGTAAATTGACGGCATTGATGAGGATTATAATGCCGATTGCACTTCCTGGTATAGCTGTTACTGCTATATTTGTGTGGCTAAATTCATGGAATGAATTTACTTATGCTCTTTACTTGACTATTTCAGATAGGACTTTACCTCTTCAAACCTACTATTACGTCCAAAGAGGAGGAATTTTTGATTCTGCCACATATGCGGCAGTACTCACTATTCCAGTAATGCTTGTGACATTCTTCTTGCAAAAATACATGAAAAGTGGATATCTTGCAGGGGCTGTAAAAGGTTAGTATATACGTATCCGAGTTTTTCGGATACTGTATATATAAAAATTAAATTTTAAGGAGGTTTTATTAAGCTATGAAGAAGTTTTACACTAAGTTAATAGCAGTTTTAATCATTATCTCGCTTCTAGGTACTGTTATTGCAGGCTGTGGCAGCAAGACCCAATCAGAAGCGAGGAAAAAAGTTTTGAAAGTTTCAATGGGACTTGGAGAAGCAGAATGGAAAGTGATGAAAGAAGATATTTTCCCACCATTTGAGCAAAAGTATGGTGTAAAAATTGAACCTCTTCAAATCGAAGCAGGAGACCTTATTAAAAAATTAGATGCTATGCACAAAGCAAATGCGATGGATATAGACATTATCACACAAGATAACATGCAACTTGCTCCACTTGTTGCAAAAGGGCTTGTGGAAGATTTGTCTCAGTATAGAGACATGATACCAAAGGAAGTAATACCAAGTCTTGTGCCAGTAGGAGAGTTTGATGGAAAGTTGTACTTTATGCCGTATAGACCAAATGTAGAAATAGCTTTTTATAACGCAGATAAATTCAACGAATACGGTTTAAAACTTCCTACAAATTGGGATGAGCTTTTGCAGGTTGCAAAGACTTTTAAAGAAAAAGAGGGCATAGGTAGAGTCATAATTAAAGAAAATTTAGGGCCTGACAGCACAGTCCACATGTTTGACCTTATAAGGTCTGCTGGTGGTGACCCAACAGTATTGAATGATGAGGGTTCAATAAAAGCATTTACTTTCTTGAAAGAAATACAGCCATATCTCTCTCCTGACTCAAAGAAAGCTGACTGGAATACACCTGTAGAATATCTTGCAAAAGAGAGCGTATATTTGGTTCAAAATTGGCCGTACACTGCAAACGTTCTTGTAGAGCAGTATGGAAAAAAGAACATTTTGGCATATCACGGATGGACAGGTCCGGTTAAAGAGTCCCACGTTTTGGGAGGAGAAGTTATAGGAATACCAACTGGTGCACCTAATAAAGAGATGGCTATAAAGTTTATGGAATACCTTATGAGTAAAGAAGTTCAAGAGAAACTTGTCACTAAATTAGGATGGCCATCCATGAGAAGTGACGCTTATGGGAAGGTTGCAGAGTGGCAAAAACCATATTTTGAAGCTATAAATGAAGCGTTAAAACATGCAGAACCAAGGCCAAACCTTGTATACTGGGCTGATGTGGACAAAGCTATAAATGGAGCATTGAGAGAAATAATATTTGAAGGCAAAGATATCAAGACAACTCTTGACAAATATCACAACATGATAGAAGAAGCTAAGAAAGCTGCAGAAAGCAAGTAAATGTTTTAAATTGTTTTAGTCGGAAACGACTTTGTTTCCGACTAAAATTTTGAATAAAGTAAGAGTGGAGGATGGATATGGCCAACAAAACGAAGAAACCAATTTACCCTTTTGAAGATTGGGTTATAAGAGAGACGCAGTTTAGTATAGATACTAACTATAGAAATGAAACTATTTTTACTTTAGCAAATGGATATATTGGAATGAGAGGAACTTTTGAGGAAAGATATTCAGGGCCTAAAAATACTTCTTTTAATGGGACGTATATCAATGGGTTTTATGAAATACACGATATAGTTTACCCTGAAGGGGGATATGGTTTTGCAAAAATAGGGCAGACGATGCTAAATGTTGCTGATAGCAAAATAATAAAATTATATGTAGATGGGGAAGAGTTTGATTTGTTACAAGGGAAAATCCTCTTTTATGAGAGAGTACTTGACATGAAGAAAGGTTTTGTAGAAAGAAAAGTAAAATGGGAATCCCCTACAGGAAAAATTTTAGAGGTAAAAATAAAGAGAATTGTATCATTAAATAGACAACATTTAGCGGCGATTTCTTTTACTATGCAACCTGTAAATTTTACCGGAAAAATTAGATTTGTTTCCGCTATTGACGGAAATGTTTCAAATATAAATGATAGTGAAGATGTAAGAGTAGGGTCAAATTTAAAAGGAAAGGTTTTAAAGACTATAGATAAAAGTGTAGAGGGTTTAAAAGGGTGGATTGTTCAAAAGACACAAAAGAGCAATTTCTCCTATGCTTGCGCGATAGACAATGTATTAGTGGCAGATAGCAAATATGAAGTCTCAAATAGTTTAGAAGAAGATGGAGTAAAAGTAATTGTAGATCTAGAGGCTGAAAAAGGCACCTCATACACTTTGAATAAATTTATTTCCTATTACACTTCAAAGGATTTTGATGAAAATAAATTGGTTGCTCTTGCTTTAGAAGAAATAGAAAAAGCCAAAAATGACGGCTTTGAAACGATAGAAAAAGAGCAGGAAGAATTTTTGAATTCTTTTTGGAAAGATGCTGATGTAATCATAGAAGGAGATAAAGCTCTGCAGCAAGGCATACGCTTTAATGAATTTCATCTACTTCAATCTGTCGGAAGAGATGGAAAGACAAATATTGCAGCAAAAGGGCTGACTGGAGAAGGTTATGAAGGCCATTATTTTTGGGATTCTGATATCTATATAATGCCTTTCTTTCTTTATACAAAGCCTGAAATTGCAAAAGCTTTGGTAATGTACAGGTATAATCTTTTGGATGCAGCAAGATCCAGGGCAAAGGAATTAGGTCACAAAGGAGCTTTGTATCCTTGGAGAACGATAGATGGTCCTGAATGTTCTGCTTACTTTCCAGCTGGTACGGCACAGTATCACATAAATGCTGATATAGTTTATGCTTTGAAAAGATATGTAGAAGCGACGAATGACGTGGATTTTCTTTATGACTACGGTTGTGAAATATTATTTGAAACTGCAAGATTTTGGGAAGATTTAGGAGCGTATATTCCTCTTAAGGGCAATAAATTCTGCATAAACTGTGTCACTGGTCCGGATGAGTATACGGCATTAGTTGACAATAACGCTTATACCAATTATATGGCGAAAATGAATTTGGAATATGCCTATGACATTGCAAACAAAATGAAAAAAGAAGTGCCTCAAAAATATCAAAAAGTCGCTTCTAAACTAAATCTAAAGGATGAAGAAATTGTTGCGTGGAAAAAAGCTGCTGACAATATGTACCTTCCTTATTCAAAAGAACTTGATATTATACCACAGGATGACAGTTTTTTGTATAAAGAAAGGATAACAGTGGATGAAATACCTGAGGACCAATTTCCACTTTTATTGCACTGGCATTACCTAAATATTTACAGATATCAAATATGCAAACAGCCTGATGTGTTGCTTTTGATGTTTTTACAGAGAGAAAAATTTACTAAAGATGAACTTAAAAAGAATTACGATTATTATGAACCTATTACCACTCACGACTCCTCCTTGTCGCCAGCTATATTTAGCATACTAGCCAATGAAATAGGATATACTGACAAGGCTTATAAATACTTTATGATGACTGCAAGAATGGATTTGGATGACTACAATGACAATGTTAAGGACGGAATTCACGCTGCTTCTATGGCAGGGACATGGAGCGCAGTTGTGAATGGTTTTGGTGGAATGAGGGTTTATACAAATGAACTGCATTTTGAGCCGAGATTGCCAAAAGAATGGAATTTGCTCTCTTTTAATGTGAGATACAAAGGGAGAAAAATAAATGTCAAATTAACCAAAGAAAATGTTGTGTTTGCATTATTAGAAGGAGAGCCTATAGAAATCTACTACTTTGACAAAAAAATTTTACTTAAAAAAGGAGAAAATAAAGTAGAAAGTCTCAAAAATTAAAGAAGTATGGAGCCATTGGCACCATACTTCTTTAATTTTTTTATATGTCGTTACTTGAAAGGGTGAGTGACCCGCCTCCTACACTTAAATCAAAGTAATAATTTCCACTGCCTCGGAAGGAATATACTTTGATATAATAGGTTCCCGTTTGTGTTGGAATGTATGTTATTGTCTCCTGCCTTTGTGTTCCAGTTGAACTTTTGACAAGAGTACCAGTTGGGTCATAGAGGTATATATCGAAATCAGGGTTATAGTTTGCCCAATCAGGTATTATGAAAGTTATTGCAATAGGATATGATGTGTCTGTCACATTAAATGTCCAAATGTCACTGTAACGAGACCCAGGAAGTGACTCTTTAGCATAATAGTGGTTTGGCACAGATATATTAGTTCCTGTGAAATTTCCAGCTGTTTTAATTGCTTCATATGCATCCAATCTTCCTACACCATAGTCAATGTTTTTGCTTGGAGGACCCCAACTTTTTGCAGTAGTCATTATTATATTTTTTGCATCAAGTGGTGCAAGGTTTATATTTGCACTGAGCATAAGGGCTACTGTACCTGCTACAAAAGGTGTAGCCATGCTTGTACCACTGTATGTCACATAACCATTTATAGAATTTGCTTTTGCGGCAGTTATATTATATCCGGGTGCTGCAATGTCAGGTTTTATCCTTCCGTCAGCTGTGGGACCACGGCTGGAGAAGCTTGCAAGGTTAAAGCCAAGTTCCCCTACATCCGCCATTGCTGCAACGGTTATGGCTTTTTCTGCTGCACCAGGTGATCCTATGGTGTATCTCGCAGGACCTGAATTTCCAGCTGCAACTACTACTACAATTCCGCTATCTACGGCTCCGTTTACTGCCAGTGAGGTAGAGTCAGTTCCATCAGAACTTGTGGAAGTTCCGAGGCTTAAATTTATAACTTTGATTCCGTATATGTCTTTGTTTTGAACAGCCCAGTCAATTCCTGCGGTTACAGTGCTCATAGTTCCGCTTCCGTTTGAATCTAATACTTTTATCCCTACTAAAGCAGCACCAGGAGCAACACCTTTATAAAGGTTGTTCCCTGTCCCAGTACCTGCCGCAATACTTGCTACATGAGTTCCGTGTCCATTATCATCGTAGGGGGTAGATTTGCCGTTTACAAAATCTTGCCATCCTATTACTTTGCCACCAGCGAGGTCAACATGGGAGCCATCAATACCGGTATCAATAACTGCTATTACTATATCATTCTTGGAATAAGAAGAAGCATTACCGTCTCTATCACCAGTTACACCAAAATCACTTCTCGCTTTTGTAACCCCAAACCATTTTGTTGCAGTGTCTAATGTGGCATATACAGGCTCGTCATACTCAATTTGCTTTACTATATCCAATTTTGACAAAGCGTTTATTTGTCCTTTAGTTAAGGTAGCAGCAATTCCTGGAATAATTTTGTATTTATGCTTTATATTAAACTTTCCAATGGATTTAGAAATATTTAATAGTTCGTTATCATCTATGTTTTTGTTGAAAATTATTATAACTGGAAATTTTTCACTGTCTGGCTTACCAGCAATTTTTGCTTCTAAGTTGTCAAAAAGTTTATTTTTATTAGAGTCTTGCATCAAAACTTTTTGAATTTGAGGCAAGTAATTTTTTGTTGATGAGTTAATAGGAAAGTTTGTTAGGTTGGGCTGGGCTTGGACTAATACTCCACTTAGCGACATTAAAGCTACAATTAACACAAAGGCCAGTAAAGCTTTTAATGTTTGTCGGCTCTTCATTTTTTCTTACCTCCTTAAAAATTTAATATTTTTTAAAATTTAAGTCAGCCCTTCTAGTCGCTAAGTGAAACTGTTTCTTTCTTCTATTCATCATCTCCTTTCTGTAAGATTTATTTTCTATAATAAAACTCAAGCAATTTTTATGCCAATTTACTGTATATAGACAAAATTAATAAAAGTTTTTAATGTGTATAATTTTTTATACACATTTTTGATACACAAAATAATGCATAAAACACATACATTTAGAAATTAGTATAAATTTAACGAATTATGTAGAAAAAATCTTTTTTAAAAATAGAAGGAAAATTCATATTTATGTCGAAATAGTAATATAGGAAAATTAAATAAATTTTTGTTGAAAAAGGCAAACTCGTCGAAAGGCGGGGACGCAAAGCCACGGGTCTAAAGCGATAGTTTTGCTATGATAGCCGGGCTGCCAACATTTATATATAACCTCCTGCCTTTTGACAGGAGGTTTATTAATTGAGGGAGTGATGTTTTATATGACTAATAAAGAAAAAATTTACAATTTCATTATAGAAAAGAGTAAGGAATTTAATCTTCAGGATTTTTTGATAAATAGAAAAGGTGGGGTCACTACAGAAGAAATAGCGCAATTGCTAAAAATAGCTCGACCCAATGTGTCTTTTATTTTAAATCATCTTGTAAGAGAAGGGAAAATAGTTAAAATTATTTCAAAACCTGTGTATTATATTGAAAAAAATAGATTAGCTCATTTTTTAGGGAATAAGGTTAAGGAAGAGATACTTCTAAAAGATTTAATTGATTTTTTAGATTTGGGAAAAGAAAAAGAATGTGCTTTTGAAAATATAATAGGACATGATGGCAGCCTCAAAGGGCAAATAGAACAGGCCAAAGCGGCTGTATTGTATCCTCCTTATGGACTTCATACTCTTATCATAGGACCGCCGGGTTCTGGTAAATCTTTTTTCGCAGAGATGATGCACAAATTTAGTCTTCAAAATGGTAGGGTAGGACCTCTTGAAGTGTTAAACTGTGCGGATTACTATAACAATCCTCAACTTCTTATGTCTTATTTGTTTGGACATGTTAAAGGAGCCTATACTGGAGCTGATGTAGATAAGATAGGTTTAGTAGAGAAAGCTGATAAAGGGATATTATTCCTTGACGAGGTTCACAGATTACCTCCTGAAGGTCAAGAGATGTTATTTTACCTTATGGACAAGGGAGTATATCGAAAATTGGGGGATACTGTGGAAAGAAATGCTAACTTAATGATTGTAGCAGCTACTACAGAGAGACCTGATTCATTTCTTTTAAAGACTTTTATGAGACGAATACCAGTTATCATTCAATTGCCATCTTTTGAGGAAAGGCCTCTAAACGAGAAAATTGAGATAATTGTTTACCTTTTTAGAGAAGAAGCCAAACGGCTCAACTTAAATATTGTTGTACATCCAGAAGTAATTTCTTTGCTTTTGTCTTTGCAATATGAAGGAAATATTGGGGAATTGAAATCCCTCCTTCAATTAATTTGCTCTAAAGCTTTTTTAATTAATTACGGAACAAAGAGGAATTTTTTAAAAATTGATCTTACTTTGTTACCTCAGAATTATTTAAAACTAGGGCTAAATGATAGAGTAGTTTTTGATAAATTTTTAATCATTTCTCCTGAAAAAGAAAAGAAAATAGATAGATATGATTTTTATGAATTTATCGCTATGAAATATCATGAATTAAAAGAAAGGGGAATTAAGGGGATGTTACTTGAAAAGGGAATAATCGATTGTATTAATAACTTTTTAGAAAGCATTTTGGAGGATAATTTTAGAAAAAATGGGAATTTTCCATAGATTAGTATATCTAAGAATATATCACTATAATATATCATCACGGAGATATTTTTAATTAATGGTGGATTATCGGGAAATACGAAGGATGACAATATTAATAGAAGAGTTTATAATTGTAATCGAATTAACTCCTGCTATTGCGCAACAATCACTGGTTTGCAATATAGGAAGGCAGAAGCCTTCCTATATTGCATATATTTTACATTATAAAATTTTACTTTTGTAAAAGAATAAGAATAGCATTAAAAATAGGAGCTGATTATATGGTATATATATTTGTAGGAGGAAGTTCAGAAAAAAGTTCAATTATAAAATTTTTATCCTACTGTGTACATTCTAAAGAAACAGTGGTAGAAGAGTTAAAGAATTATAAAGAGAAAGCAGATATTTTAATTATCTCTGATATTCTGCGAGAGGAGGATTTTCACAAGTTAAAAAATTATATTCATAGTTTTCCAAGTAGTATTATGATAACAAATGCAGATGATGAGCTATCAAATAAACTCTTTGCACAGGGAATAAATTCTACCCTTATAACATGCGGTTTAAATCCAAAATCTTCCATTACTGCTTCTTCAATATCTTATGAAGATGAAGGTTATGAATTTAATTATTGCGTACAAAGGTCTTTTTTTAATTTAAAAGGCAGATTGATAGAGCCATTGGAAATACCTGTTGAAATAAAAGTTCCTGGACAGTATAATATATATAACTCATTATTTGTAATAACTGTATTATTAATTTTAGGGTATGAAATTAAAGATATACAAAATGTGGTTAAAACCTTTGAGAATAGTGGGCGGTGATAAATTTTTTAAAGATAATTTTAACGATTACTTTTGCCACCTGTCATAAATGCTTTCTAATTTTAATATATATTTTTAGAAGGACACATAAGGGGAAGGGGAGAGTGAACACATGGCAGGCAACTTTTTGGAGAACAATGTAGTTGTAGTGGTAGGGAAAATTTTTACTGATTTAGAGTACAGTCATGAACTATATGGAGAAGAATTTTTTAATTTTATTTTGGAAGTTCCAAGATTGAGTGAAACGAAAGATTATCTTCCTGTTACTATTTCTAACCGTTTATTTGAAGGTATGAATTTACAGGTAGGTACCAGGGTAAAGATTGAAGGGCAATTGAGGTCATACAATAGAAAATCTCCAGAAGAAGGGAAAAATAAGTTGATTTTGACCATATTTGCTCGAGACATAAGGGTATTGTCGGAAGATGAAGTAGTAAAAAATCCGAATGAAATTTTTTTGGATGGCTTTATTTGTAAAAAACCAGTTTATAGAACTACTCCCTTTGGGAGAGAGATAACTGATTTATTAATTGCGGTAAATAGGCCTTATAACAAATCTGATTACATACCTGTCATAGCGTGGGGAAGAAATGCAAGGTTTTCTGAAAAGTTAGAAATAGGAGATCGTATACGTTTATGGGGAAGAGTGCAGAGTAGGGAATACCAAAAAAAACTGGGCGATGAAGTGGTTACAAAGGTCGCTTATGAGGTTTCTATTACGAGGATGGAAGTGGTTGAAAAAGAATTACAAAAGAGTTAGAATGGAAATAACAGAGGACACAAGGGGGAATGAGTTTTGGAGAGAGGACTTATACAAGTTTATACTGGAGATGGCAAAGGAAAGACGACGGCTTCTATTGGACTTGGCATAAGAGCGGTGGGAAGAGGCTTTAAAGTTTATATGGTACAATTTCTGAAAGGCACGGATACAGGGGAGTTGCATACACTTAAGAATATTGAAAATTTCAAGGTTTTTAGATTTCAATCAACAGAAAAGTTTTTTTGGAGTTTAAATGAAGAGGAAAAGAAGATTCTTGCTGAGGATATGAAAAAAGCCTATGAATTTGTTGTAGATGTCCTTCAAAACAAAAAGTGCGATATTTTAATTTTAGATGAGATAATGGCGGCAATACATAGTAAAATGTACACAGTGGAAGATGTGTTAAAGTTAATAGATATGAAACCGCCGGAGATGGAATTGGTTTTGACAGGAAGGAGCGCTCCTCAGGAGATAATTGAAAGAGCAGATTTGGTTACAGAGATGAAAGCAATTAAGCATCCTTTTGAAAAAGGAATACCAGCGAGATACGGAATAGAATACTAAAACACCCGAAAAATCGGGTGTTTTATTTAACCTCTTAAGTCTTCCATGAGTTTTGTTTTTTCACGGGTTTTGTCATCTACTATTTTTACAATCTTTGCTGGAACTCCTGCAACTACTGTGTTAGGTGGTACATCTTCTGTCACAACTGATCCTGCTGCTACAACAGCTCCATGACCTACTCTTACTCCTTCTAATATAACTGCGTTTGCCCCGACAAGTACGTTATCTTCAAGCACAACTGGTACACTGCTGGGGGGTTCTAATACCCCGGCTATAACAGCTCCAGCTCCTACATGGACGTTTTTGCCTATAATTCCTCTGGCGCCTATTACTGCGTTCATGTCTATCATAGAATTTTCACCAATTTCTGCACCTATATTTATCACTGCCCCCATCATTATCACAGCGTTTTTGCCTATTTTGACTTTATCTCTAATTATTGCACCGGGTTCTATTCTCGCGTCAAGATGCTTAATATCCAGTAAAGGAATTGCAGAGTTTCTGCGATCATACTCTAAGCGATAATGTTTTATTTTATCTTCGTTTGCTTCAATCAATTTTTCAACGACATCTAGTTCTCCAAAGACGATTTTAAAGTTATCACAGCCATATACTTCTAATTCTTCGGTTTCTTCAATCTCTATATTCCCTTGTATGTAAGCTCTAACGGGCGTTGACTTTTTTGCCTCTTTAATGTATCTTGCAATTTCATAAGGGTTTGTCAAGTTATCATTTGTGCTCAAAATTATCATCCTTTCTTCACAAGGTCTTCCATTGTATATAAGCCAGGTTTTTGATTTATTATGAATTTTGCAGCTTGTAGGGCGCCATAGCCAAAAATTTCACGGGATTGGGCAGAGTGACTTATGGTGATTACTTCATCGTGACCAGCAAAAATTACTTGGTGTTCACCCACAATTGTGCCGCCCCTTACTGCATGTATCCCTAATTCATTCGGTTTTCTCTGTTCAGTTTTAGTATGGCGTCCATACACGTATTCCTTTTTGTCATTTAGTACTTGGTTTATGCTATCTGCAATCATTAACGCAGTACCACTTGGAGCGTCTTTTTTCATGTTATGATGTTTTTCTATTATTTCAATATCAAAATCTTGTTGCAATATTTTTGCAGCTTCTTTTACAAGGTTTATAAGTATATTTACTCCAAGGGACATATTTGCAGATTTGAAAATTGGTATTTCTTTTGATGCATCTTTTATGACATTTAATTCTTCTTCACTGAGTCCTGTTGTGGCAATGACTACAGGAAGTTTCTTTTGTAGAGCGGCTTTTACTAAATTAGGTACAGCTTCATGGTATGAAAAGTCAATTACTACATCCGCTTCTTCTTTTACATCTTTTAAATCGCTGTAAACAGGAAAGTCAAGAGGAGAGATGTTTTTATCTACTCCTGCCACTATTTTAAAATCGGGACTTTCTGCTGCTAACTTTGCTACGACTTTTCCCATTTTTCCGTTACAGCCGTGAATTATTATTCTAATCATTAATTTGCCTCCTTCAATAAACCGTATTTTGAAAGAACAGATTTCAGATATTCTAAGTTTTTATCGCTCATTTCAACAAGTGGGAGGCGTAGGGGTCCTACGTTGAATCCCATTAAGTTCATAGCAGTTTTTACAGGAATAGGGTTTGTTTCTATAAAGAGGGCTTTATTTAGAGGATTAAGTTCTAACTGCATGTCTCTTGCCTTTTCAATATCTCCATTTAAATAAGCGGTTGTCATTTCATGTATTTTTGCCGGGATTATATTTGCCGTGACGGATATTACCCCAAGGCCACCTAAAGACATTATTGGTATTACTTGGTCGTCATTTCCTGAGTATATTTCAAAGGATTTACCCATGATGCGGGCAATTTCGGCTACCTGTACGATGTCACCACTGGCTTCTTTTACACCTACTACATTATCTACGTGTTTGCTCAATTCGAGATAAGTTTCTGGCAACATATTGAGAGATGTCCTGCTGGGGACATTATAAATAATAATAGGTATGTCTACGTGTCTTGCTATTTCAGTAAAATGAGCCACTAATCCCTTTTGTGTTGTTTTGTTGTAATAGGGTGTTATAACTAAAAGAGCATCAGCACCTGCAGATTGAGCATATTCACTCATTTCAACAGCATGGGCTGTGTTGTTAGAACCGGTTCCTGCAATTACTGGTATTCTTCCAGCCACTTTTTCGACTGTAAATTTAATTGCCGCTTGTTGCTCTTCTTGTGTCATTGTAGAGGCTTCACCAGTGGTACCACATATGATGATAGCATCAGTTCCTTCTTTGATATGCCATTCAATAAGCTCGCCAAGTTTTTCAAAATTTACGCCCTCTTCGTTAAATGGAGTAACAATAGCGACACCTGACCCTTTAAAAACAGGCATAATTATTCTCCTTTCACATATTTTTAATTAAAAGTTCTGCTATTTGAACGGCATTTGTTGCCGCTCCTTTTCTTATGTTGTCGGCTACAATCCACATGTTAAGACCGCTGTAAACTGTCTCATCTCTTCTTATTCTACCTACAAAAACTTCATCTTTTCCTGTAGCATAAGTTGCAAGAGGATAAATATTATTTTGAGGATCGTCTTGTACAACAACTCCCGGGGCATGTTTTAAGACTTCTATTAGTTCTTCCATTTCATAAGGCCTTGCAAATTCTACATTGACAGATTCGCTGTGAGAGTTTGCAACAGGGACTCTTACTGTTGTTGGAGATACCTTTATTGAACTATCTCCCATGATCTTCTTGGTTTCGTTTATCATCTTTAATTCTTCCTTTGTGTATCCGTTTGGTGCGAAAGAATCAATGTGAGGAATACAGTTGTTTGCAATAGGATGAGGGAATACTTGGCATGGTTCTCCTCTTAAACTTCTTTCAAGGTCATCTACACCTTTTTTACCTGCTCCAGACACTGCTTGATAGGTAGATACCACTATTCTTTTTATTTTATATTTGTCGTGAAGAGGCTTTAAAGGAACTACCATTTGAATGGTAGAGCAATTGGGATTTGCTATTATTCCTTTGTGCCATGAAATGTCTTGAGGATTTACTTCAGGGACAACCAAAGGTACATTTTCATCCATTCTCCAAGCGCTGGAATTGTCAATTACGACTACGCCATGAGAAGCAGCTATTGGAGCGAATTGTTTGCTTATAGTTGCACCAGCAGAAAAAAGAGCGATTTGAACGTCTCTTTTAAAACTTTCTTCAGTAAGTTCTTCTACAATGTATTCATTACCTCTAAATGTGATTTTTTGACCTGCAGATTTTGACGAAGCAAATAAATAAAGTTTGTCAACTGGGAAATTTCTATCTTCCATTACTTTAAGAAAAGTCCTACCTACCATTCCGGTAGCTCCTACAATTGCTACATTAACTCCCATTATTATCCTCCTCTAAAGTTCTAAAATTATGACAATATTTCAATTATACTGCATTAAAGCAGGTTTATTTAATTTAAAATATATCATTATTATTATATGAAGTCAATAAAATAAGGATTACAGATGAACAAAAAGCCTAAAAAGTAATTTTTTACTTTTTAGGCTTTGCAGTTTTTTCAAGAGATTTTATATCTTGTAGAAGTACTTCTGCCTTTATTTTAGTTAAAACTTTATTTTGAGATTTTATCGCTTTTTGTAACTCAGTAACTCCTGCCTCAAATTTGTCAGCTGAATTTTTTGCTTCTTTAGGAAGTTTTGGCTTTAAAGTTTGCCACACAGAATTTATATCTATCAAATCTTTTGAAATTTCTTCCCATTTTTGCACTTCACTTTTAAAAGCGATATCTTGAGCGTAAAATTTTAATCTTTTTATGTCAGTAGGCGCCTCTGTTTGAAAAAGGTCTTCTAGATCAGGAATATATTTATACACATTATTTGCATATATTAAAACATCAATTTTTGATTTTTTATTTGCCATAATAGTAAGGTCATTTATAGCGGCACTCATACTGTTTATTAGATTTAATTTTGCTCCTTCTTTAGTAACTAAAGGAGTTAATGAGTTCCAATCTGTATGAATATCTTTTATTGCTTTGTTAATTTCTTCCCAAGATTTATCTTCAGGAGTTTTCTTTGGTGATTTTTTATCCTCTTCCTTTTTATCTTTTTTTTCTTTATCACTTTGTTTTTCCTGATCACTTTGTGGTTTTTCCTTTATTTTCTGTGCTTCTTTTATTATTTTTTCTATATTTTTTTCTATTTTAGATAGTTCTTTTGGTACTTCTGTTTTTTGACTTGTTTGAGGCTTTTTTTGAGGTTTATTTTGTTGTTTATTTTTACAGCCTGATAAGTTGAATAAAAGTAAGAAAATAAAGATGGCACATACTATTTTAGAGTATTTTCTCATACTATCACCTCAAAAATAGTATGTCCATCATAAATCTTAGTATGCTACTTATGCTTCTTTTTCTATTAATTGGTCTTTGTACTGCAACATATATAAGTTATAATACAGACCTTTCTTTTGCAAAAGCTCGTTGTGAGTACCCATTTCTCTTATGCGTCCCTTGTGAAGTACAATTATTTTATCTGCATGCTGTATTGTAGATAGTCTATGGGCTATTACAAGGGTAGTACGGCCTTTTGTTAGTTTTTTTAATGCATCTTGTATAAGCCTTTCTGTTTCTGTATCAATATTCGCTGTTGCTTCATCTAATACTAATATTTTTGGATTAAAAGCTAAAGCTCTTGCAAAGGCTAAAAGCTGTCTCTGACCGGCTGACAAAGTAGAGCCTCTTTCGGTTACTTTTGACTCATAGCCTTCTGGAAGTTTTTTTATAAAGTGATGAGCATTTACATATTTTGCTACCATGTAAATATCGTTGTCTGTTATGTTTTTGTTGTTTAGTCTTATGTTTGATTTAATATCTCCCGTAAAAAGAAAGACATCTTGTAATACAACACCTATATGTTTTCTCAAATCTTGTTGCCTTACTTTTCTTATGTCAATTCCGTCAATTAAAATTTCTCCTTTTTGTATGTCATAAAATCGACTTAAAAGGCTTATTATAGAGCTTTTTCCTGCGCCAGTTGCCCCTACAAAAGCTACTGTCTCGCCAGGATTGACCACAAAACTTACATCTTTTAATACCCAGTCTTTTCCGTTGTAAGAAAACCAAACATTTTTAAATTCTATTTTCCCTTGGATGTCTTCTAAAGGAATAGGTTCTTTAGGGTCCTTTATTTGTTCTTTTGTATCTAAAAGTATAAAAATTCTTTCTGCTGAAGCCATTGCCGATTGAAGTATGTCATATTTTTCTGATATGTCGAAAATTGGCTGAAATAGTTGTTGTAAATAATTTACAAAAGCGTAAAGTACGCCAAATTCAACTTTGTGAGATATTATGTCTTTCCCACCATACCAGATTAAAAGAGCCAAAGTTAAAGAATATATTACGTCCATAGAAGGACGAAATATTGCAAAAATTGTAAGCTGCCTCATGTTAGCGTCATAATAGTCTTTATTTATTTTTTCAAATTCTTTACTTTTTTTATGTTCTGTTACGAAAAGTTGTACAATTTTCATTCCACTTATGTGTTCTGAAAGAAAAGCATTTATTCTGGCAAGGCGAACTCTTACAAGTCTATAGGCTTGTGAAGCCAGTTTTCTGTATATGTACATTCCTACAATAATTAACGGAGTAGTTGAGAGGCTGATTAATGCAAGTTTTACATTATAACTTACCATAGCAATGATTATTCCAAATATTATAAAAATGTCATTAAAAAGATTTGCTATGACACTTGTGTACATTTCATTTAAAGTGTCGGTGTCGTTTGTAACACGGGTCACCAATCTTCCTACAGGGTTTTTATCAAAAAATGATAATGATAAACTCTGTAGATGTTCAAATATTTGTTGCCTTAAGTTAAAGATTATTTTTTGTCCTGTGTACTGAATCAAATAAATCTGTCCATAATTTATGATAAAGGCTACAGTTATGATTATTAGATACAAAATTCCTATATGGGTAACGCCATTTATTGCTTCTGCTTTAGGAATGTTAGGGTTATTTATATAGTTATCAATAGCTTTTTGGACGAGGTATGGTCGTAGAAGGTTTGATGCTGTTACTAAAAGTATACTTACAGCTGCTATAAAAATGTACAACCAGTAAGGTTTAGCATATGTCAAAAGTCTTTTCATTATTTTAATGTCAAAAGGTTTTGCCATTACTTCTTCTTGTTGGTATTCCATTTTATCACCGCCTTAAACTTCTTTTAATATTGCATCTTCCAATTGTTGTTTTTCATAAATACTGTTATAAAGACCTTTTAGCTTAATAAGTTCCTCATGGGTTCCCCTTTCAACTATTTCCCCATTATCTAATACTATGATTTCATCAGCGTTTTTTATAGTAGAGATTCTATGAGAGACGATTATAGTTGTTCTATTTTTCATATATTTACGTAAATTGCTTAATATGGTTTCTTCTGTGTTTGTATCTACAGCAGAGAGACTATCGTCTAAAATAAGGATTTTTGGTTCTTTTATTAAAGCTCTTGCGATAGCTATCCTTTGCTTTTGACCGCCTGAGAGAGTTACTCCTCTTTCGCCTACAATTGTTTGATATTGCTGTGGAAAGTCCATTATATCTTTGTGGACATCTGCTATTGTGGCAAATTGTTGTATTTTTTCTAGGGGTTCTTCATTGACAAAGGCTATATTATTGGCTATAGTATCTGAAAATATAAAGTTGTCCTGAGGTACAAAACCCATGTTTTGTCTTAGAACTTTTAAAGGTATTTCGTTGATGTCATGCCCATCAATAAATATGGTATCTTGCGGTACTTTATAAAGTCTTGCAAGTAAATTTACAAGAGTGCTTTTACCACTGCCGGTTTTACCTATTATAGCCAGAGTTTTTCCCTTTGGAAGACTTATGTTTATATTTTTTAAAACAGGAGGTAGGCCTTTTTTATAAGAAAATGAGAGATTTTTTATTTCTATATTTCCTTCAATTAGTGTAATATTTGGATCTGCATAGTTATCGGTTATTTCTGGTACTTCACTGAAAATTTTATTAAGCCTTTCCATAGAAGCAGAACCTCTTTGAAAAATATTTATCACCCAGCCAAAAGCCATCATAGGCCAGATGAGCATTCCAAGGTAACTGGTAAATGCTACAAAATCACCCAAAGTGATTATCCCTTTTATTACTTGTATTCCACCGTAAAGCAAAGCTATTGTAAAACTTAATGCTGCTAAAAATTGAACAGTAGGGTCAAATAATCCCCAGATTTTAATCATGTTCATATTTGTTTTAAAATTTCTTAAATTTTCTCCTCTAAAGTTTTCTATTTCTTCTTTTTCTTGAACAAAGGCTTTAATAACTCTGATACCGGATATGCTTTCTTGAACTTTATCTGTTAAAGAGGAAAAAGCTTCTTGAACTTTTAAAAATCTTGAGTGAATGAGTTTGCCAAAGCGAGTGACTACCAATGCGATAATAGGTAAAGGCAGAAGTGCTAATATAGTCAATTTTGGATCGATAGTAAAAATCATTATGATTATTATGGATATGCCTAAAAATAATGCATCTACAGACATTACAATTCCAGGTCCTACTGCCATTCTGACGGCGTTTATGTCATTGGTGGCATGAGCCATTAAATCACCTGTTTTGTGTTCATTGTAATATTGTGGCGAAAGTTCAAGAAACTTAGCAAAAAGTTGTTCCCTTAGTTCTTTTTCCAAAAGCCTTGACATCCCCATTATTTTCATACGCCAAATAAATCTAAAAGCAAATACCAAAATAGCTATACCTATTATCCAAAACGAATACGTTAATAGTACTTTTGGAGTTAAATCTTTACTTTTAAATAAATCAGTTACTGAACCTAGTAAATGGGGAACTATCATTTGAAGCAAGTCTACTGCTAATAAAAAAATTATACCTATTATGTAATCCCACTTGTGCTTTTTTATAAATGGAATAACTATTGTAAAACTTTTCATAAAATCCCCCCTGAAACTACAGACAGGCATAATTATTTTTGGATATAATATAATTATAACGTAAACATTTAAAATTTCAAAAAAGGAAGGAGGTGTTAAAATGTGGAATTATAAACTCAAAAAAATATCTGTTTTGTCAGTTTTTAAATTTACTTTGATTTACGGGATTGTGATAGGCCTAATTCTGGGACTCATTGGTGGTTTATTTGGTGGACTTTTTGCAAACAGCTTTGGAGCTTTTGGTGCAGGAATAATTGGTGGCCTCATTGGCGGAATAGTTTATGGCATAATTTTTTCTATAGTTAGTGCTTTTGGAGCATGGCTTTTCAACGTAGTTTCTGGCTGGATTGATGGCATTGACATACTAGTAGAGAAAAAATAGCAAAAAATTATTAAAACTATATTGCACTGTGAAAAAAATGTGATATAATATTTCTTAGTTAAAATTTAATAATAATTTATAGGGAAGGCAAGGGCGTCTTCAAATGGGTATTGGCACCCTATTTGAGTGCGCCCTTAATTTATTAGAGGAGGAAGATTATGGGTAAAAAATATAGCAAAGAGGATGTTTTAAAACTGGCAAATGAGTATGGAGTGGAATATGTACATCTTCAATTCAGTGACATCTTTGGAGTCATGAAAAATGTCTCTATTCCTGTGGAAGAATTAAGTAAGGCTCTTAACAATGAAATCATGTTTGACGGATCTTCAATTGACGGATTTGTGAGAATTGAAGAATCAGACATGTATTTAAGGCCGGACCCTGATACGTTTGTGATCTTCCCGTGGAGGACAAACTCTGGGGTAGAGGCAAGACTCATATGTGATATTTACAATTACGATGGAACTCCCTTTGAAGGAGACCCTCGCTATGTTTTAAAAAGAAATTTAGAAGAGGCAAAGAAATTAGGTTATCAATTTAATGTAGGGCCTGAATGCGAGTTTTATCTCTTTTTGACGGATGAAAAGGGTAATCTTACAACAATAACTCAAGACGATGCAAGTTATTTTGACATGGCACCTGTGGACTTAGGAGAAAGCGCAAGAAAAGAAATGGTATCCACTCTTAAGCAACTAGGGTTTCAAATTGAAGCATCTCATCATGAAGTAGGACCAGGACAACATGAGATAGATTTCAAATATGACGATGCATTAACTACTGCTGACAATGTGATGACTTTTAAAATGGTGGTAAGAATAATTGCTCAAAAACATGGGTTACACGCCACCTTTATGCCAAAACCAGTTTTTGGCATTGCAGGTTCTGGAATGCATATGAACATGTCACTTACAAAAGATGGTAAAAATGCTTTTTATGACCCTTCTGACCCTATAGGGCTAAGTAAAGTATGTTATAACTATATAGGAGGAATTATAAAACATGCAAAAGCTATGACAGCTATTACTAACCCTATTGTTAATTCTTATAAACGCCTAGTTTCAGGCTATGAAGCTCCTGTAAATATTGCTTGGTCTGCAAGAAACAGAAGTCCTTTAATACGAATTCCTGCCAAAAGAGGAGAATCTACAAGAATAGAGCTTAGAAGTCCTGATCCAACCAGCAATCCTTATCTTGCTTTGGCTGTTGCATTGGCAGCAGGATTAGATGGTATAAAGAATAATATAACACCGCCACCACCTGTAAATGCAAATATATACCATATGAATAAAGAAGAATTAGAAAACTTAGGAATTGAAAGACTGCCAGGCTCTTTAGAAGAAGCTTTAAACGAGTTAGAAAAGGATGAAGTTATAAAAGAAGCATTAGGCGATCATGTGTATACAAAATTCTTGGAGGCTAAAAGAGCAGAATGGGATGAGTACAAAATATACGTTACTCAGTGGGAATTAGATCAATATCTTTCTAAATTCTAAGTTAAATTAGAGGTGTCTCGATGAGCCAATGGCGAATTGTTTTAGCAGACAGTAGCGATTTGTCTCGGCAGTTCATAAAGAATGTGTTATTAGCGAATGGACACTTGGTTTATGAAGCGAGAGATGGCGGAAGTGCTATAAGGCTTTGTCGCGCTCTCGCTCCTGATTTAGTTATAGCGGATTTGAATCTTGCCAATATAAATGGTTTTGAAGTTGGACGCATTATAAATGAAGATGATATAGCACCTGTAATTTTGATGACTTCTACTCTTCAAAGAGATTTTCTTGAGGAAATAAGAAAATATTCTGTATTTTCTTATTTATTAAAACCAGTAGACAGAGGGGTACTTTTGTCGACAGTTGAATTTGTCATAGAAAATTACAAAAAGTTTAGGAGCATGAAAGAAGAAATTCAAAAATTAAAGCATGAACTTGAAGCGAGAAAAAAGATTGAAAAAGCAAAAGGGTATATTATGAAAGCTAAAGGATTGAGTGAAGAGGAAGCTTATAAAATTATGAGAAAGATGAGCATGGATTTGTCAATTCCAATGGAAATAATAGCTGAAATGATATTGCAAGAATATAAAGAATAAGAGGCGTGAGACCGCCTCTTTTATTCTTCAAACATGCTTTTTTTTACTATTTTTTTATCTTTTATCATGAATACTCCTTTTGCAATAACAGAATGAATATTTAAATTGCCATCTAATACTACTATATCCCCGTCTGATTTTTCTTTGATACACCCTTTGTTTGGATATAAATTCAACACTTTTGCTACATTTTCTGTTATTATTTTAATTGCCTGTTCTATTGGCAGTATTCCTTCCACTATAACTTCTCTTAAATCGCGGTATAGAGTTTGTGTGCTTCCTACCATAACCTTAACTAATCGCTTATTTTCATCAAATACAGGAATGCTACCATTGCTATCAGAGCTCATAGTAACTTTTTCTATAGGTAATTTGCTTTCTACGATTTTTTTAATTGCTTCTTTTGGAGTTAAAGCAGTTTTTGTATGGGCGTCCGGCTTTATATCAGAAGTAAGGTCAATTACGCCACCCATTTCTATAAATTTTAATCCTTGTTCAAACAAACGTCCTATTCTGTTTATATGAGTAGGAACAAATTGTGTAATAGGTATTTCAGCGTTTTCTACTATTTCAAACAAGGGAGATAATCCTCTTATTCCATCTCCAACATGCAGGTGAACTATTCCAGGTTTACCCCCTAAAAGACCTCCAACTCTTGCTTCTGCAGCAAGTTTTGTCAAATCTTCAATAGTTGGCTGTGCAGACCTGTGATCCGAAATGGCGATTTCTCCAGTACCTATTACTTTGTCGATTAAAACTAAGTCTGACCTTACACTTCCTGTTAAAGTGCGTGTAGGAAGTTCATAAGCACCGGTATATATGTAAGTAGTTATACCTTCTTGCTCCAAAGATCTTGCTTTTGCAAGAAGAGAAGCCATGCTTCTGGTTATTCCATCTGCTCCCAAGAGGCCTACAACTGTAGTTATTCCACCTTTTGTAATATCAGATAGAGTTATTTCAGGTGTCCTTGTGACTGGTCCTCCTTCTCCACCGCCTCCTGCGATGTGGACGTGCTGGTCAATGAAACCTGGAACTATGGTAAAGCCTTGTAAATCTACAATTTCTACATTTCCAAATTCCTTTATAGGTTTTATTTCATCAGCAATTTTTATTATTTTTCCATTGCAGATTAAAATATCTTTTCTACCTAAAGGCTGAGGAGAGTAAACTTCTCCACCTTTTAAAAGTAAAAACATGATCTCACCTCATTTGGTTTCTTTATATTATTTTTTCTTCCAATCTATTATAATACATTTTAAAATTAGAAAGAATTTTTGTCATAATAATGGTATAATAATTGTAGCGATACAATTTTGTGAGGGATGGATATGAATAAAATAACAATTGATAAAAGTAAAAATGTGCCTTTATATATTCAGTTATACAGTCAAATAAAGAGATTTATAGAGAATGGCAGCCTGCCAAGTGGATATAAACTTCCCACTATAAGAAGCCTTGCAAAGGAGTTGGGGGTAAACAATATTACAGTGATAAATGCTTATAAGCTTTTAGAACAAAATGGGTATGTATATACTAAGGTGGGAAGCGGTACTTATGTCTGTGAAGATATAAAAAAAGAGGAGGACCTTGATGAAAGCTTTAAATTAACAGACCAAGGAGAAATTCCATTAAAGAAAGGAATTATAAATTTTGCTTCTTCCTCTTTAAATCCAGAGCTTTTTCCAGTGGAGGATTTTGGCGATTTAATCAATAGAGTATTGAGAAGAGATGGAGGATATGCTTTTGAGTATCAAGACACGAGAGGATATAAACCATTAAGAGAATCTATAAAAGAATTTGTAAAAAAAGATGAAATATTTACTGATGTTGAAAATATACAAGTAATTTCTGGGGGACAGCAAGGTATAGATGTAGTATCAAAAGCGTTAATAAATTTTGAAGATAGCATAATTGTTGAAAGACCCACTTATTCGTGGGCTTTAGCCTCTTTTGAATCGAGAGGAGCAGAGATTTTAGAAGTAGATTTAGAAAAAGATGGAATAAATTTAGAGGAATTGGAGGATAAGTTAAGGAAATTTAAGCCAAAGTTCGTATATACAATACCTAATTTTCATAATCCTACCGGCATTGTATACAGTGAGGAAAAAAAGAAGAAACTGATAGAGTTGGCAGAAAAATATGAAACTTATATTTTAGAAGACGATTTTGCCAGTGATTTAAGCTTTACTGAAGAAAAGATATTGCCACTTAAAGCTTATGATAAATATGACAGAGTCATTTATATAAAAAGCTTCTCAAAAATATACATGCCGGGTTTGAGGTTAGGTTTTATAATTGCTCCAGAAAGGCTAGTAAGCAGTTTCCTAAAAGCAAAATATGTGACAGATTTATCTACTTCAGGTTTGATGCAAAGAGCCTTTGATTTATATCTTAGAGAAAATATTTGGAAAAGCCATATTGGGGAAATAAAACAAGTGATGAAAAGAAGATTTGAGAAGATGGGTAAAGGGCTTCAAACATTAAAAAATTATGCTGAGTTTGAATATCCTAAAGGGGGATTTTACTACTGGTTAAGGCTTAAAAACAATATTTTTGCTAAAAATTTATATTCTAAATGTTTAGAGAGAAATTTACTTATAGTTCCAGGGGATATGTTTTTTGCAATAAAAAAAGAAAACAATTTTATAAGATTAAGTTTTGCCTCTTGTGAGTTGGAGGAGATAGAAAAGGGGATAAATATACTGAAAGAGGTTTTAGAAGGAGAATGTAATGAAAACGGCGTATATCTTCCTATAATATAAAAAAGGCCGTAAGGTGGC
>NZ_AVAF01000060.1 GCF_000445185.1 Thermoanaerobacter sp. A7A | reverse complement strand
AAATATCTCCTTTACGAAAGTTTGTCTACAGTCTGAAAGGCCGTAAGGTGGCCTTTTTATTTTGTTTGTTCATCTTTTTTGTTAAAATCTGAAGGAGAAGACTTTGTCATTTTAGACTTTCCTTCAAAAATAGCCCCCTCTTCAATTATCAAGTTTTGAACTTCTATATCTCCATAAAGTTTTCCAGTAGAAGTAAGTTGCAATTGACCTTTTGCAAATATGTTTCCTTTTACTTCGCCTGAAACGATTATATTATCAGTTGTTATATTAGCTTCTATTTTTGCTGACTCACCTATTACAATGTTGCCTTTTGTTTCTATTTGACCCGTAAAATTACCGTCTATCCTTAGAGTGCCTTCGGATTTAATTGTACCTTCAAAAGTTGAATTTTTTCCTATGACGGTGTCAATTTTGTCAGGATTAACTTCTACAATCTGTTCTCTTTTTTGAAACATATCAATTCCCCTTTGCAAGATATTTCATTGGATCTACGGGATTGCCATTTACTCTAACCTCAAAGTGAACATGAGGGCCAGTACTTCTTCCAGTATTCCCCGACTTTGCTATTATATCGCCTCTTTTTACACTTTGGCCTACTTTAACAAGAATTTCAGAATTATGGCCATATACGGACTGAATTCCATAACCGTGGTCTATAATTACTACCTTACCATATCCTGATAACCATCCTGCATATGTAACTCTACCTTTTCCAGCGGCTTTTACTGGAGTTCCTGTAGGTACAGATATGTCCATTCCAGGGTGAAATTCAGTTCCATACCCAAAAGGAGACTTTCTCATTCCAAAAGGGGAGGTTGTTGTACCATATACTGGATAAGCACTGGGTATTGAATTCAGATAATCAAGTCGAGCTGCTACTTTTGAAATAAGGTCTTGTAAATTTTGTGTTTTTTGATCTATCTGTGAAATAAGCTCGGCAGTCGTTTCATTGTCGTAGGAAATGTTAGCATCGGATCTAGTGCCTCTTGATACACTGCCACGGCTTGTAGTAGGAGTTGATAATCCAACCATGCGCCTTACTTTTTCTTCTAATTCGTTTAAGCCTTTAATTCTTTCATTGACCAGTTGAGCATTTCTGTCTAACGTAGCTATTTTTTTGTTTTGTTCTTCTTTAATGGAGGTTAGTTGCTCGATTTTTTTATCTTTTTCTGATATCACAGTGTATAGATAAGCAGTTGTTTTGCCAAAATAGACTAAAGAAGCTGTAGCAGCCATAATTATTGAAAAAGCCACTATTGCTACTGTTTTTATAAGGGGAATAGAGATTTTAAAGCTTTTGATTTGTTGATTTGAATCAGGAATAATCATAATATTGAGGTATTTCTTTTTTTTCTTTTTCATTTATACCCCCACCCTAAAAAAAATGGACAACTATATTTATTCTATATAAAGGTATCAAAATCCTGCTTAAAAATCAAATTTTAAATTTTTATAATATTGTGATAAATTATTTTAATTTACTTTTGTGATATAATCAAAATGTAATTTATAGAAGTGGAGAAATTGAGGTAGAGTATGAAAAAAGGAATTATTTTAGGAATTGTATTGGGAATAATAGCAATAATTCTCAACATTATAATAAATGGTTTTTTTGCTTCTTTCGTATATTATAGCAATTATCTTTTTTTAATAGGAGTTTGTGTAGGATTATTAGGAGGCGCATTGTATATTTCCTATTGGATCAATGATTTAAGACTTGTCAAAAAAATTTATTATAAAGAAGAATTACCAGAACGGCGAGAGGAGATAAAATTTATGAAAATATGGGGAAGTTATCTTGTTATGGCCATGTTAGTAATGTGGCTTTTGTCTTTGCTAGTCGTCTTAGTTGGAGAAACAGTTATAGGTATAAAATAATCGGTGTGGAGAATACTACTATTTGAAAAGAGCTACAGGAGGTGTTGGGATGGGGAAAAGAATAGCAGTAGAAAGTCAGCTTTCCAATATTAAAGAGTATTTAAAGCAAAAAGGATATGAAGTTGTAGAATTAAAAGAAACTCTTTCAGAAAAAAACAATTTAAATGTCTATGATGCCATAGTTATAACAGGGCAAAGTAGAAATATGCTAGGCATAGATGATATTTCGACAAAAGTTCCGGTGATAGATGCAACGGGAATGAGTCCTTTTGATGTAGAAGAAAGTATAAAAAGATTATAATTACAGGTGGTGAATTTTGTGGTAAGTACTGAACAATTGAAAGCTGTAGGAAGAAGCTGTGAGGATTTTGAGTTAGATCCATCTCACTATGGAAATAATTTGAGTATGTCTGTGTCTTTACAAGAAAGAAGCTGCGAAATATGTCAACATTGGGATGGGAATAAAAAAATTTGCAGAATAGGGGTTTTTGATGAAGTTTTATCAAGACTTGATCAGACTTAAATCTTGAAATGTCAAAAGGATTTTTTTAAACTTTGTAGAATATAATATACTTATAATACTAATTTAAGAATGTAAGTGTGGTGTTGGAAATGAGAGGGAAAATTTTACAATTTAATAATAAAACGCGAGAGGAAAAGCTCTCGCGTTTTTTGTTTTATTGCGATAAAGAATTAACGTAAAAAGGAGGGGGATTATGGGAAAGGTCATAATAGATGGCAATAATCTTACAATAGAAGATGTAGTGCACGTAGCAAGAGATGGGTATAGAGTAGAACTTAGCAATATTGCTGAAGAGAGAGTACTTCATTCTAGAAAAATAGTAGAAAAATATGTAAATGATGAAAAAGTAGTTTATGGAATCACGACGGGTTTTGGGAAATTTAGCGATGTCGTAATATCTAAAGAAGACACAGAAATTTTGCAAAAGAATTTGATTATGAGCCATTCTTGTGGAGTAGGAGAACCATTACCGGAAGAAGTAGTAAGAGTAATTATGCTTTTGAGGGCAAATGCCCTTGCGAAAGGTTTTTCAGGTGTAAGGCTTGAAACTTTAAACACGTTGATTGAAATGTTAAATAAAGGAGTAACTCCTGTTATACCTGAAAAAGGATCTTTAGGAGCAAGCGGAGACCTTGCACCTTTAGCTCACATGGTTCTTGTGATGATAGGGAAAGGTGAAGCTTTATACAAAGGTGAGAGAATGACTGGAGAAAAAGCAATGAAAGAGGCAGGGATTAGTCCAGTTGTTTTGAGTTCAAAAGAAGGTTTGGCTTTGATAAATGGCACTCAAGTTATGTCAGCAATAGGATGCTTAAATGTATATGATGCTAAAAGACTTATAAAATCTGCTGATGCTGTATCTTCTATTACTTTAGAAGCTTTAAGAGGAATAATTGATGCTTTTGATGATAGAGTCCAAATGGTGAGGCCTCATAGAGGTCAGATGATCACTGCTAAAAATATAAGAAAAATGTGTGAAGGAAGTACTCTAATAACGAGACAGGGAGAAATACGGGTTCAGGATGCTTATACCCTAAGGTGTATTCCACAAGTCCATGGAGCTATAAGAGATGCTATTGAATATGCGGAAGAAGTTCTTACAAGAGAGATAAATTCTGCAACAGATAATCCTTTAATTTTCCCTGAAGATGGCGAGGTGATATCTGGGGGCAATTTTCACGGAGAGCCTATTGCATTAGCAATGGATTTTTTAGGTATTGCAGTTTCTGAAATTGCTAATATTTCTGAAAGAAGGATTGAAAGGCTTGTAAATTATCAGTTAAACGACCTTCCTCCTTTTTTGACTGAAAAAGGGGGACTAAATTCTGGTATGATGATAGCTCAATACACAGCAGCTTCTTTAGTGTCAGAAAATAAGGTTTTGGCGCATCCAGCTTCTGTTGATTCTATACCATCTTCTGCAAATCAAGAAGACCATGTGAGTATGGGCACTATTGCTGCGAGAAAGGCAAGGGAAATAATAGAAAACGCTACAAGGGTTATAGCAATAGAACTTATGGCAGCTTTGCAGGCAATGGAGTTTAGGAAAGGTTTTAAAAAAGGGAAGGGCTCTCAAATAATATATGATTTAGTAAGAGAATACGTTAAGCCGTTGGAAGAAGATAGGGAGCTTTATATTGACATAAATGCCTGTTTTAATATTATAAAATCAGGTAAAGTATTGAAGGTCCTTGAAAAAGAAGGTATAATATTAGAATAAAGGTGATTTTGTGAATAGGATAAAACAATATTTTAAAGCTAAAAGAGCTAAAATTTATGAAAAAGATTATCAATTTTTACTTGGATTCCTAAATGAAAAGGAATTAGAATATTTTAATAAATTGCCTGTTTATGAAAAAAGGCATTCATTAGATGTGTGCTATTATCTTATTAATAAATACGGAACAGAAGACCAAGACCTTTTAAAAGCGGCTCTTTTTCATGATATTGGTAAGATAAAAGCGAAAATTACTCCTGAAAGAAAAGCAATGGCGGTGATTTTAGAAAAGATACCTTTTTTAGCTAAATTCATGGAAAAACATATTTACTTTTTGAAAGTCTATTATAATCATTCTGAGTACAGTGCAGAAATTTGTAGGGAAATAGGTTTTAATGAAAGAGTAATAGACATTGTAAGGCATCATCATGACAAAAATCTTATAGATGAGGATGTTATAAAACTTCAAGAGGCAGATGAAAAAAATTAAAGATAGAGTTTTTCTCTATCTTTAATCATTTATATGTATAAACCTATAAATCACTCTCTTATCCCATCCTAAGTCAAAAGGGACATGGTATCTATCGGAAGTATGTGTATTTACAACAGGTATTCCCATAGAATCAAAGCCTGTAACTACTCCAAAGTGTACTATTTCCCCTTTTTCTTGATAGCATATAAGGTCGCCTTTTTCAATTTCTCTTATGGCTCCTTTTGGGTGCTGTTCAGTAGGTTTTACCATATCTAAATAGTATCCTTTTGCAATTAATTTACCTTTTCCTGTATAAATAAGATAGTTAAAAAGAGCGGGTGCTTGTGCCCAAGCGGTGGAAGAGTCTTTGCCGTTGAAGTTCCATACATAGTCCATTGGAAGGCCTCCTCCTTCATGTAATACTTGAGAGACGAAATTGGTGCAGTCTCCTCCTACCCCGTTATAATCCCTATATTTTGGATTGTACTTGTAGTTATTGCCGCTTCCCCAAGCAGCTCCTGCGTATTTGTCAGCATAAGCTACTGCTCCTTCTCTGTCGTATTTACCCTTCTTTTTAGGCTTTGCTTCTTCTTCAGTTTCTGGCTTTGAAGTAGTAGGTGCAATTTCAGGCATTATGCCTTCAGCAGGAGCAGCATCTATATAGGCGGAATCTTCGTCAAGAGGGTCATAGTACCAATCTCTTCTTATAAGCCATTTTCCATCAACTTTTA
>NZ_AVAF01000059.1 GCF_000445185.1 Thermoanaerobacter sp. A7A | reverse complement strand
GGCTTGTCTTCAACGAAAGTGCCGGAAAAAGGCCTGCGGACCTGCCTAGGTCAGTCTATGTGCATAAAAATGTTTTAAAACAGTTTAGAGTATCTACATAGGGAGTAATAAAAAGAGATAAGTGTATAAAAAACGCAAAATTTGTCATGTTGTAATTTATAATTGCTTATTTCTACAGTAGTTACACCGCTTAGGAGGGAGGAATTTAAAAATAAGACTAATAATTATTATAAGCCTATTAATTTTTATCTTTGTTATGGTTTTCCCTGCGGTTTACAATATAAATAGTATGCATAAAGAACATACTATAAGAAACATAATAGAAAGTATTGCAGAAAAATATATTAAAGATGTCGAAAAAGACGGCTATTTAAGTTACGCAACATACAAAAAAATAGAATATGAATTAAACCAAAAGGTGGGTTATAAAGGTATTACATCTTATCATTTTATTACAGGAACAATTGAAAGAAAAACAAAAGGTGAAGAAGTATTCATAGAAATTGATTATGGAGCGTTTTCATTGCTTTATAATGTAAATGTAAAAGTTGTTAAATTTGGAGTAAGTAGTTACGAGAATAAACAATAACTTTAACGTAGATATTTCTTCGCATATTCTATTTGATAACTATACATCTCAATTAAATAGCTTTTTCGTTTGGCGTCAATGTATATAAAAAAGAGTGATATAAGTATCAATCCAAGGAAACATATCATTAAAATCATGACTAATTTACATATGCCATCTTTTTTTACTTTACTTTGAATGTATAAACCATGACCAGATGTTTTTGTTAAAGAATTCAAAATCCTTGTACGATAATCTCAAGTTTGTATTCTACATTTAAATTACTTTCGGTATTTTTTAGTGGTATACTTCTTTTTGTTCATTATTTTAGCATGTTTAAGAATTATCTCAAAAGAGTCTTTCAAGTATTCCTTAGTTTCCTCATCAATCGGCTCACCATTAAAGAAAGCCAGTCCTTCTGTGCTTGTGAGGTCTTTCATCCATTCTTCTAAAGTTCGAGCTATATCTTTTTCATCTTTCTCCGTAAGCTTTGGTTGCCATTC
>NZ_AVAF01000058.1 GCF_000445185.1 Thermoanaerobacter sp. A7A | reverse complement strand
CTGATATATTCTCTGCAACTGTTTCTATCGCTCCTCTGGAGATATTCTCAACATCAAGCCTATCTGTATCCCTACTGACTATATAAGATAATCTTTTCCTTGCTTCGACTATATCGCCTCTTGTCAACGCTTCGTATACTTTTCCTGCAGCTTTACCAAGGTCTTTTGTAGCAAGACAGGTATATATAATTAAAACATCTAAAGCATACTTTAAATATGGATGTATAAGTCCTGCAATATAAAGTAGTACATATGTTGCTGCAAATGCCAAAGTTACTGTAAGTCCACACAGTATAAAACCTGCTATTTTTAAAGCTCTGTTGCTTTTAGCATATTTTCTAAGTATACTCTCTAAATGTGATACCACTCTCCCTATAATTCTTACAGGATGAGGATATCCTTCAGGGTCTCCTATCAACAAATCTAATAAGTAAGCTAATACCACTTCCATTAATCTTTATACCTCTCCATAATTTCATAGACTTCTTTCATGTCGATACTTTTTCTCACAATATCTGCAAGCTTATCATATTCTCTTTCTTTAAATTCTTTGTAATCAATAATTTCCTCTATAGGAGAAAGTCCTTTTGATTTTCTCACAATATTTATAAATTCCCTGACAAGCTCTCTGTTTTCAAAAATTCCGTGTATGTAAGTTCCAAACACTTTTCCATCATCGCTTATACAACCGTCATAAACTTCGATTTTTTCTCCATTTCTATGAGTTATTACTGAAAAAGGGGGACAATCTCCCAAAATTCGACTTTGCCCCATGTGTATTTCATATCCCTCTACAGCAATATTTCTAAGAGGTGATAATATTGATGGTAAATTATTGCGAATAACCGCCTTAACTTGGGTTGTTGTCTTTTCATTTTCAATTACAGTCTCTATATCCAAAAGTCCCAGTCCCTCAATTTCTTTAAGAGAGCTTTCAATTTGATTAGGGTCTTTAATGACTTTTCCCAGCATTTGGTATCCTCCACAAATGCCGACTATAAATTTTCCTTTTTTTCTCATTTCAAAAATTTCCTTATCAAGCCTATATCCTTTTAATGCTTGCAAATCTCCAATTGTGTTTTTTGTTCCCGGAATTATAACAACATCACAATCTCCAATCCTTTCCCTTTTATTCACATATCGAAGCTTTATTCCGGGAACTTTAGCAAGAGGTTCAAAATCCGTAAAATTCGATATGTGGGGAAGATTTATAACTGCAATCTCTATATCTCCTTCTGTATTCGTACGATAAAATCTCTCCGTCGCCCCATCCTCTTCATCAATGTGCACATCCATATAAGGGACAACACCTAAAACCTTTTTGTGTACAATGTTTTCTAACATCTTAAGACCTGGCTTTAATATTTCAATGTCTCCTCTAAACTTGTTTATAAGTACACCTTCAATGCGATTTCTCTCATTTTCTTTTAAAAGGAGCAAAGTGCCAGCTATTGAAGCAAATACACCTCCTTTATCAATATCTCCTACAAGAAGTACTGGTGCATTTACCATCTCTGCCATACCCATGTTTACAACATCTCTATCCCTTAAATTTATTTCCGCAGGGCTTCCAGCTCCTTCTATTACAACAATGTCATTTTGACTTGCAAGAAAATCAAAGTCCTCTTTAATAAGCTTTAAAAGTTCAGGCTTAAATTGATGGTATTCAGCTGCAGACATATTTTTATAAACTTTGCCTCTTAAAATCACCTGACTCATTCTATCAGAGCTGGGCTTTAAAAGGATTGGATTCATGTGATAAGAAGGCTTGATACCTGCAGCTTCCGCCTGCATGGCTTGAGCTCTCCCTATTTCTAATCCCTCATCAGTTATATAGGAATTTAAAGCCATATTTTGAGACTTAAAAGGGGCTACTCTGTAACCATCTTGCTTGAAAATTCTGCAAAAAGCAGCAACCAATAAGCTTTTACCTACTGAAGAGGCAGTTCCTTGTACCATTAGTTTAAGTGTCATATTAATCCTCCTGAAAAGCATTTAAGTTCTGGTATTGAACGCATTTATCAACAAACCTCTTAACAGCCTCTTTATATGTGTATAAATTTATATGAACGTATGTTGCGAAGCAATTTTTATGCACAAATCCACATTCCCAACTTTCCTCTTTACCTGGTTTATGCACAATGTATGAAACATTATGTAAAAAACCTTTTATTATTGAGTGGTGAAACTCATGTCCTTTTATTCTATCACCTTTTCTAAAAAGGACGTTATCTTCAATAACTTCTGCCTCAACATAGCCAAATCTCTGAAGCCTTTTTGTCATGACAGTTTCAAAATCGTAAATTCCTGCCATTTCAAAAGTATTTCCTTGTAAATCTGTTATGCTTTTTGTGAGATACATAAAGCCGCCACACTCTGCATATGCAGGCATACCTGAATCTATTGCATCTTTAACCGATTTTAACATTTTTTTGTTTTTATTAAGCCTCTCCGCGAAAACCTCTGGAAATCCTCCCCCTATGTACAAACCGGATATTCCATCTGGTAACTTATAATCTTTAAGAGGGCTGAAGGGTACAAGCTCTGCTCCCATTTCTTCAAAAAGTTCCAAACTCTCTTTGTAATAAAAGTTAAAAGCCTCATCAAACGCATACCCTATTTTTACCTTTTTTAAATCATGGTGCTTCCCAGTTGTGTTTCTAAAAGTACTTGAACAGTCAATCGCATCAACATTGAGAATTTTTTCTATATCAATGTATTTTTCAATATAATCATACAAGGTATCAAACTTGTGTTTAATTTCTGGCATCTCATATATCGGCACAAGGCCTAAGTGTCTTTCTGGCAAATCTAATTTTGCATCCTTTGGAAGATAGCCAAAAACCTCAATACCTAAATCTCTTGTTATGCATTCTTTCAAAAGGGCATAGTGTTTTTTATTTCCAGCTTTATTTAATATCACACCTTTAATTTTTACTTCCCTGTCATAGTGCATATAACCCATTATTAAAGCTGATACACTTGTCGCCATAGAAGAAGCATCTACAACTAAAATCACAGGAATATCTAAAATTTTCGCAATGTCAGCACTGCTCCCCTTTTTTGTAGTATCAATCCCATCGTACATTCCCATAACACCTTCAATTATAGAAATGTCAGCATTGCAGGCATTTTTGTAAAAAAGCGATTTAAGGTTTTGTTTCCCCAACAGGTACAAGTCGAGATTGCAGGAAAAATTCCCTGTGACATATCGGTGATAAGCAGCATCTATATAATCTGGACCTACTTTAAAAGGCTGAACTTTATACCTTTTTGACAGCACTCCCATAAGCCCAAGGCTTACAGTAGTTTTACCTGCCCCTGAATGGGTGCCTGCAATCATTACAGCTTTA
>NZ_AVAF01000057.1 GCF_000445185.1 Thermoanaerobacter sp. A7A | reverse complement strand
TCTTTTGACATAGCTCTCACTCCCATCTCACTATCAAATCCTTGTAATACCATCATAAATTATAAAGTTAAAAACAAAGGGACTTTATTTCAGCTCCAACCTCTCAAATATAAAGTTTGCAAAAAGTAAAAACACTCCCGATTCCAAAAACATCATTAAAGCCGCTGTTAAAACTCCTATTACCATATTCTTTGTTATAATACCTAAGGGAACCGCTACTGCTACTACTGGTAAGAGTATAAATAAAAAACCAAAAATCTTAAATAAAGGCATTGCTACTTTAAGGTCTTGTTTTGAAGGAAGTAAAAGCTGCATGAATGCAGCAGAAAAACTGTCTAAAGTTGAAAAACTTATAATAAAAACTATTGCCGTAATAGTGTTTAAAATTCCAGGTTTCATAAATATTGATGCCGGAACAATAATAAGTATTGCCGCTATAAAAGCTTTAAGTAATGGAATAAGATTAACAGCTATCAATTTTTCAATTCCCTCTCCCGGAATTATGTATATATACATTTTATTTAATTCTGTACTAACTGTAGAAGCAAAGCTAAAAAGCCATGCTATATATACATACAAAAAGGACATTGCAAATATAATAGTAGGGTCATCCTTGGGCAAAAAATATCCAAAAGCAATTGATGCTAATAGTAAAAATAAATTGTAGTAATTAAAATATATAGAACCTAAACTCCTTTTATTTTCAACCATTTTTAGCCATATATAAGCCCATGGACCTTTGGGCTGTAGATTAATTACTACATCTTTTTTCTTTTTTATTTTCTTAGCCGATTCTTCTGCTGAACTATAAAAGCCTTCTTTTTTAACTTTATTTCTTATTTCTCTGACTCTTTCACTGTAAGTAATAACTTCTTCGTAATAATCTGTTGCAAAATATAAGGCTATCAAAATAATACTAATTATTGTTAACAACTGCATAAACACTAATTCTAAGTTATAAGCACCCTCACCTGTAAAATATGAAAGAATAAGTAGCTTTGAAGGCCCCAATATAGGCACATAGTCCCATGCATTAGAAGATAAATAATCAATAATGCCAAATATACTTCCTGCCTTATATATAAAATAAAATCCAAAACCTGCAATTAAAATTAAAATACCAGATAGAATGTACTGTATCAATTTTTTTGCATTAAATTTCATTGAAATTGAGTAAATTAAAAAATTTAGCGGCACTAAAGCAAATATATTGGTAAATATGCCTAAATATCCATATACCAAATTTGATGAATATTCAGTAACTGACATCATATTACTTAAAAAAGGTAGATACACCACAAATAGTATCGAAAGAGCAAAATACTTGAAAATACCTTTAACCATATACCACAAAAAGATTTTTCTTTCATCTATAGGTGATGAAAAAAGAAAAGTCATATCTCCATCTTCAACAATTATTCCAGGCTGTTTTAAAGAACTGTATATTGAAAGTATTATCTCAAAAAGTATTATTATAACTAAACCTGCCTCTAAAAAGGATAACTTGAGCTCACTTACTTGAGAAAGTTTTGCCTTATTATCCATATTCCCAAGAATAATAGAAATAAGCATCAAAAAATATCCTAAAAACATAAAAAGATAAACAAATATTCTGTTTGGATTTCTAATAATATCCTTTATTGAATTTTTTATCTTCATCAATTCAAATATAAAAAGTGCATTTATCTCACTCATTTTGTTACCTCCAAAAACAAATCTTCCAATGAGCCTCCCGGTCCTACCTTTTTCATTACTTCTTCAAGTGTGCCCTCATATATGAGTTTTCCTGTTTTTAAGATAAGCACCCTGTCTCCAAGATTTTGCACAGAATCTAACATATGTGTACTCAAAAGTATAGACTTCCCTTCTTTTTTAAGCTCTTTTATGGTATCTTTAAGTTCTCTTATAGCTTTTGGATCAAGTCCTACAAAAGGCTCATCAAAAAGCATAACCTCTGGTTTGTGTAAAAGTCCGCATATTACCATAACCTTCTGCCTCATGCCCTTTGATAAATTAGCTCCCAATTCATCCTTTTTATCCATAAGGTCATAAGCTTCAAGGTATTCTAAAGCCTCTTCTTCCCAATTTTCAAGTTTATAGGCAAGAGCAATAAATTTCATGTGCTCCCAAACTGTAAGCATAGGGTATATATCCGGAGTTTCAGGTATATAAGCGAGCTTAAATTTCGCTTCTTTATCTTTGTAATCATAACCACATACTTTTATTTCTCCTTCCGTCTTTCTCAAAAGCCCCATTATAGTCTTTAAAGTAGTGCTTTTCCCTGCACCATTTGGACCTATAAGCCCTACAACTTCACCAGGATAAATCTCAAAAGAAATCCCATCAACTGCCTTTACCTTGCTATAATACTTTTTTAGATTTTTTACAGAAAGTACACTATCCATCTTCGACCTCCGTTTATGCAAAATTTTAAATGCAAATTATAATCTCTCAAACCATAATAAAGAACAATC
>NZ_AVAF01000056.1 GCF_000445185.1 Thermoanaerobacter sp. A7A | reverse complement strand
AAAATCCTTCTTCTATTTCCAATCTACAGTAAAATTTAACATAAACTTAACATATCTTTATCAGATTACATTTTCACATTTCATTTAGTACCATTAAAAAGTGCTATCAATATTAAGAATAAGACCAGTTTTATTATCATAGAGATATGTGTCTTTGTTAGCCATTTCATAAATTAAGATATTATTCATGCTTTTCACTCCTATCATAATAATTTGCCATTAAATGTACAATTTTATTACACACATCATCAAAATAATCAGAGTGATCCATTATTATACATATCTTGTTATCCAATTCATCTTTTATAAACTTTTTTATCAATTCTTTTGTATCTTTATCCAAATGTGCCGTTGCTTCATCAAATATGAAGACATCAGAATCGGATTTTACCATAGCACGAGCTATCGCTAGTTTATGTATCTCACCGCCCGAGAGTTTCACACCATTTTCTCCCACCAAGGTTTGATCTTTTAAAGGTAAACTCTCTACAAAAGCTTTCAATCCCGATTTTCTTAAAACTATTTCATATTTTTCATCATCGACATTGTTTATTATTTTTATATTGTTTTCGATTGTATCGTTAAATAAGAAAATCTTCTGTGACACTATTGAAACTCGACTCCTCAGGGATTTTTTTGATAGCTTGTTCAACTCCACTCCATTTATCAAGATTTCCCCCTCGTAATTTTCATAAAATCCCAAAAGTAATCTTATTACCGTTGATTTCCCACTTCCGTTCGGTCCTTTCAAAAGCACTTTATCTCCTCTTTCTGCTTTCAAATTGAAATTTCTTAAAACGTACTCCTTCCCATCAGGATAGCAGAATCTTACTTTTTTCATTTCTATTTCATTTATTTTATCTATTTTTATCTTGTCAAGCGTTTCATCTTCTTCGGAATATTTCATAAAGAAATCTCTAATCCTTTCCAACGCTACAAACGCTGGTTTGAAAGTATACATGCTTAAGCTCCAATTAACCACAGGTGCATACAGTTTTCCAAAATATCCGGTAAAAGCCATATAAGTCCCTATAGATATACTTTCTTGAATAACTGACTGTCCTCCCAAATAAAGCAAAAGAACACTTACAAGAGAAGATAGAAGCATGATCGCTTCAGAGCCAAACGACAACAAAATGCCGTATTTTATAGATGATTTCACGTATTCCTTGTTAATTTCATTTATATTCTGTGCTTCTCTCTCCTCTAAAGCCATCCTTTTTATCTCTTCTGCTCCACTTATGGATTGTTGGAATTTTCCGTGAAAAATAGCTCCTTTCTCCATTGTTTCGCTAGTAACTTTGGCAAAGGCTGATTCAAAAGTTCTCGAAACTAAATAGAAAATGGGTATTACTAGAATCAACAACAGAGTCAATCTCACGTTCAGAGAAAACATAATCACCATAGCACCTATGAATTCAAAAATACTAAGGATTAACTTGAAACTCTGTAAAGAAAACAATGAACTCAAAGAATCAGCCTCTTTGAACCTCGAAACAATGTATCCACTTTCGCTGTTTGAGAAAAACTCTAGTGGTAGTTTCAAAATGCGATTTGTTAAATCTTTTTTTATGTCAAAGAGTGTATTCTGACTGAGAAGTGTAAAAAGTACCGAACTTAAGTAGTTTAAAAGACTCTTCAATATGTACACCCCAGTAAGTACTAAGACATATTTGGTCAATAAATTCAGATTTCTATTCATTACCCCTTCATCGAAAGCAAGTTTGGTAAGATAAGGCGGTAAAAGAGAAATCAAAGATAACGCTACTAAAAAAGTAAAAGATAGAATAAAGAGTTTTATTTTTGGCTTTACATATTTAAAGACAAGATGCAGTAGTTCCAGTTCTTTTGCCTTCATGCTCTTTTAACACTCCTTTCAAAAGAGGAAGGGGAGAAATTATTTAACTATTACTCCCCTTTCCCAATACTTAACAATAATCAACAAATCATAATTAAACAAAAGAAGCAGCAGCTAAACCAGTCTTAAATCCCGCAGTGCTTTTTTATACAAATTTTTGTAGAATTTTTATTTATGTTAAATATTAGAAATAATTTGATGATATATGGTGCCTAATTGGCATCTAAAGATTTTTCTCTTTAAAATATGCATAAAATATTTTCGTATTGCATTTGGATTTTATTATCACTTTAAAATCTTGAGGGATGCAACAATAATCTTTAACCTTATATTAACACTACTGCCACATTATAAGCCCAATGAAGCAATACACAAGGATGGATACTTTTCACTCGTGTTGCTATTAATGCTAAAATTAATCCAAGCGGAAAACGAATAAATAAATTAATCTTTATATCTTCATTAGCATGAAATACAAATGCAAAAATTAAAGCATCAATGACTATAGAAGAATAAACATTAAAAATTTTCTTGAGTTCTGTTAATATCACACCCCTTACAAGAATTTCTTCTGACAGTGCTACAGCAAAGTTATGTAAAACCAAAATAAAAAAAAGAGTTTGTTCAATATGGTAAATAGTTAATATTGAAGCAAGTAAAATTGCAAACGAAACTAATATCCAAAAAATATAAATTCTATTTCTTCCATACACCAAACCAATGCTATAAAAGGACTCCTTTTCATACACTCTCTCATATAAAACTGGTAGTACCCCCAAGAAAAATATTACTGGAATAGAGAAAAAAATTATTACATCTTTTAGAGAAGTAACTTTATTTATATCTAATATAATTGGTCTATTTAAAAATATAGAAGTTATAAATAAAAATGCAATAAGAAGAGCAATAGGAATTACTATTAGAGCAGATATTTTTACGCTTTGCACAATTAATAAATCCCAAAACTCATTAGGCAACATTCGAGGGTTTATTAAAGTTTTCTTTATTTTCCCTTTAATCATTATATATAACCTACCTTTTTAGTTCTTAATTTCCATTTTTGAAAAATAACACAATGTCACAATTAAAACTATTGCGATATATATACTAAGAAATCCAACATTTTGCATGACTTTTATTAAAAGCTCGTGTTCTGTTTTATATATATTCCCCCATGCATTTATATCAGCCAAGTAAGTTGGAATAAATACTTTTATCTTATCTACTTTTTCTAGAACTTTCATTAAAATTATTAAACCTATGGACAGAAGATTGGTTTTATAAACACCAAAAAATAACGACAGCAACATAGTAATCATGATTAACAAAGCAATTTCAAATATTGAAAGAAGAGGCATATACAAAAATCTTAAATACTCTTTTCCTAAAAACTCATTGGTTGCAAATTTTATATTATAAAGGAAAATATAATAACTGATTATACCGGAAAGAATAACGAAAAAGATAAAAACCATCAGAACAGTGAGGAGAGCAAGCACCTTTGACAATATTATTTTTACCCTGTTTTCTGACCTAACAAGCAGCAAACTTAAGTTACCCTTTTCCAATTCACCTGCAAATGTTGAAGATGTAAATATAATAAATATAAAACAAAAGAAAAACAGGGTTTTTAAGAACCCAAACATCATAATAGCATATTGGATGGCAGAAAATTTCTCTCCCCTTATCGTTAATATATCACTTCCCGTTTTTGCAAGTAATCCAAAAAGCAGAGGCAAAAAAACAGATATCAATAACGACCAAAAAACATCTTTTCTCTTGAATAATTTATATAATTCTATATAATAAAATCTCTCCATTGCTTTCACTGCCCCTCTATGTAAAATAATTCTAATAAACCTGCTTTTTTGATATCAATGTCTAAAATATCAATATTTTGATCATAAAGTTTTTTTAATATGTTATTTAAAATTTCCTGTTTTCTTACAATTAAAACATTGTCTCTTAAATCAAGATAATTATTCATAATTTCATGTTCAAAAGTATTTTTATCAAACTTTTTATTAGATAAAATTATATAGTATTCTTTTTGTTTTACAGCTTCTTTAGGAACACCATCATACAATACAACTCCTTCTCTTAGCAAAATTACTTTATCACATATTTCCTCTACATCTGGCAATTGATGGCTTGAAAACAAAATACTTACTCCCTTATTTTTACTTAAATAAACAAGTTTTTCTTTAAGTTCATTAACACCAATTGGATCAAGTCCTATCGTTGGCTCATCGAGAATTAAAAATTGAGGGTCACTCATTAATGCTTGTGCCAAGCCCAATCTTTGTTTCATTCCAAAGGAAAACGTAGTTACATATTTATTTCTTACTTCCCACAAACCCACAAATTCCATTACCTCTTGAATTTTTTTGAGATTATAGTTATTACTTGCTATCATTAAAATTTTTAAATTTTCTAAGGCAGTCAAATAATCGTAAAAGGCAGGTTCTAAAAGTAGACCAATATCCTTTATCACTCTACCATAATTTTGAAATAGATCATAGCCAAACAGCTTTATACTACCTTCTTCAGGCCTTAATAATCCAGTGATGCATTTAATAAATGTTGTCTTTCCTGCACCGTTTGGTCCTACTAATCCTACAATTTCACCTTTTGAAACTTTTATACTAACATTACACAGTACAACTTTTTTACCATACTTTTTTGTTAAATTTTCTACACTGAGTATCTCCATCCTGTCTTGCCTCCCAAATCAATATCTACCCAATTTACCGCTTTTTCTTGCGTAATTATACATACTTTTATATAAAATGTACCCTAAAAAACTCCAAAATAAAGTGTTAAAGATAGCAATGAAAAGAGTTGTAAAGGTAATATTTGTACTCATACCCATTAGTATCACACTGCTAAACGGAATAAGGGCTTCAAAAATACACCTACCCGAAGAAATATATTTAGATGGAATAACAAATTCAATCAAACTTAATAAATATACTAAATTCAACAAAGATCCTACCTTTCTATACATCATTGTTAACCCAACAAGTATCATCCCTATACTTATTCCATTAAGTAAGGTAAGTAAAATAGTGAAAGGTGATAAAAAAGTATTAGTATTTATAAAAATCCTCACCAAAATTAAAATAATAGTCATTGGGAAAAAAGAAGTTATAAAGCTTATTAACGATCTGCAAATTAAAATTTCAGCAATGGTATAATTACTATTAAACACCTGCTCAAAAGTTCCAATTTCTATATCCTCTCTCAATGAGCTACTTGGTGTTCCTATTAAGGCCAATAATAAGGGATATATAATTAAATTTTCAATATTATCAACATTATTAAATTTATAAACCCCAAAAATAATTGCTGTAATTGCTATTATAAATGAAACAGTATTTCCTATAATATCTAATGGATAATTTTTTAATAAATTTATTAATTTTTTTATTTCAGCAATAAAAAGAACACTCATTTTATTTATGTATGACACTATTTATCCTCCTTAGGAACTATAGATAAGATTTCTACTTTTTTATTCTTTACAGCTTCCGCAGCCAGATACAAGAAATCATAATCATTCATTTTAATTTGTATTGAGTAAATACCTTTTTCATTATCAATAACCTCATAACAGTATTTTTTTAATGATTCTCCTATGGTATAATCTAGTATTTTAAAATATACTCTTAATTCCTTGCTAACAAAATTAGTAGAAGACGCGATTACAAGTTTTTTATCTTTAATTATATATTTAATATCACAAATTTCCTCTAAAAAATATTTATCATGACTTGAAATTATAACACTTAACCCTTTTTTAACAAATTTTAAAATAATATCTTTTATAAGCAAACTATTTTCAAAATCTAATCCATTTAATGGCTCATCTAATAAAAGCAACTTAGGATTACCTAATAACGCTATTAAAAACATCAATCTTTGTTTCATACCTTTTGAATATGATTCCACTTTCTTAAATACAAAACTTTCCATATTCAATTCTGATATAAGTTCTTCTATAATTTTATTCCTTTCTCTTTTATTATAAAGACCTTTTAGGATAGCAAAATACTCTATGTTTTTATAGCCAGATAAATTCCAATACAGACTTCTATTTGTATCAGGCATAATACTTATTATTCTTTTTACTGCCAAAAATTCTTTTTGAACATTCAATCCATCTACTAGTATTTCACCTCTATCTGGAAGAATCATCCCTGAGAGCAATTTTATAAAGGTAGTTTTTCCGGAACCATTTGGTCCAATCAACCCTATTATTTTATTCTTTGGAATTTCTATGCTCAAATTTTCAAAAATTATTACATTCTTAGCAAAACCTTTACACAAATTTTTAACTGAAACTATATTATCTGTCACTGCCTTTTCCCCTCTATACTATTTTATTCTTTTCCCTCTTTAAACTTTTAAGCATATTCACCACATATTTATAATATTCTGTATACATGCTGCAATAACTATCCTTTCCAAAAATATTATAAAAAGAATAAAATGCATTTGCCCTACATCCACCACCACATAAATATCTATACTTACAATTTTTACATTCTTTAAAATCATCAACATGCAAATTTCTAAATTTTCTGGCATTAGAAGAATTCAATATTTCTTCTAGGGATGTATTTACAATGTTACCAAAAGAAAATTCTCCCACATGCAACATATGACAAGGATAAACATCTCCATTTGCAGCAATACTGATTAATTTTTTCCCTGCCTCACATGATCTCTTTACTTCTACGCTTATATTTTCCACCGAAATATCATTCTTCCCAATTTTATCTGACAAATATTCACCAAGATATACTAATTCACTCGTAGAAGGAACAAAATCTTCACATTCTTTTAAATTATTAAAATTACACGTTAAAAGACTAAAACTCACAGAGACATTGAGACTTTTTGCCAGTTTAATATATTCCTCAATATGATAAATATTTTTCTTATGCAAGGTCGGCAAAATATTCACTGATATCCCTGATGATTTTATGAGTTTAATTGTCTGTATCACCTTGTTAAAAATACCGGAATCTCTTAAATAAGCAGCATTTTCTTCATTGAAACCATCAATTGAAACGGCGATATAATCAACATATGGTTTGATATTGTATAATACGCTTTCTTTTATAATAGTACCATTTGTAATAATAACAACTTTTTCTACCATTATTTCTTCTTTTGCATATTTAACAATTTCATCTAAGTCATTTCTTAAAAATGGCTCTCCACCAGAGATAATTAAATTTTTTAACGAATACTTTTTTAATTCTTCAATTATATGATTTATTATCTCTAGTGAAAGGCCTTCCTCTTTATTCCTCGCGTTATCTCTTGAGTAACAGCCTATACAATGTAAATTACACTTGTTAGTAATATGTAAATACGCACTATCTATTTCATTTTTGCCTTCTATATGAATTGAATCATCATGAACTATTTCATATTTAAACAAAGCCTTCAATAACTCAATATCATCCGCATCAAGATCTTCCATGAGAATAGACTCGCCATTTAATGCTTTTCTTATAAAATGAAACCCTTTATCACTAAGTCCAACCATAGAACCAGTTTTGTAATTACCAATAATATCTATCCCTTCAATATTAAAAAGAATCGTAGTTGGATAAGGTACTACTTTAACTCTCATATTTATTTCCTCCTCTTCTAACATTATCCAAATCAAAATGGCAAAAATCTTTTAAAACTTCTTTTAAATTTATAAGCAGCCTCTCTATCTAAGAAATATTTCCCGTTTGGACACCTATTTAAAACTCCATATTTTAATAACTTTCTAATAACAAAGGGAACCAAAGGCTTTAGCAAAAGTTTAACAATAGCATTTTGGGTGTATTCAATTTCATTGAATGCTAAAGCTTTTTCGCAAGAATCAGCACCTTTTTCTTCAAAAAATTTTATACATCTGTTCTGTAAAAAAATAATAACTTCTACACCACCAGAAGAAGACATCATTACTCTCCTTTTTTTTCATAAGATTTTTTAATAAAATTACCAATTTTGCTGCCAATAAAACTAAACAAAGCAGCAATTATTATAAATACAAACAGTCCAGCTATTACATTACCGGTTTCACTAATATGTATCTGAACTGCCGAATTCTGAGACATTGAATTTAATCTATCAATAAACTCTTTTGAAGAAAAAGCTGGAGTAAAAATCAACATAATTATTTCTATTGCCAAAACAATAATAATATTAAATCCTACCACCTTGATTAATCTTGTCGGATTTAATAATCCATTAATAAATGATATTATAGCAACTGTCACTAAAGGGCCAACAATAGTTAATAATATGAAAGCTAAAAGAGTTAAAGAGTTTTTCATTAATGCACCTATTGTTAAAAGAAGTGTTATAATTAGTATAGCTACTATTCCTATAGCATAATTACTTCTTTGCATTTTCTAAAACCTCCATTTTTATTTATGGACGCACGCTCCCCTTTTTGGGGAGCATGCCAATGAGGTAATTTAATATTTATTTTCTGACTACCACCTAAACAATTAAATGCTCCAGTTGTTATAGTTATAACCTATGTTTACACAAAAAACTACACCTACACTTATGCAGCCAGCCTTTTTATTTCCTCCAGCAAATACAAATAACATTACTCCTTACACCTCCTTTTCCTTTAAATTTACTCCTTGGCATACCTTTAAATTCAAACCCTACTTTAATTCGAAGAAAATTTTTTAATGCCTTAAGTACGTGTGCTTTTTCCTTCATTTTTAATTTTACAATCCATTTTTTCCAATGTCTACTATATCTTTGTATAGTTTTGGCGAAAAAATAAAAAAACTATACAAAAGTATAGTCCAAATTTAATCTATTAAATTAAGCTTAATAGCCTTTGCAATCGCCTGTTGAAAGTTTTTTACTCGCAATTTTTTAATAATTTCTTTTTTATGATACTTTACCGTAGATGGTTTTAGTCCGAGTTCCATCGATATGGCTAATTCTGTGTATCCTTTTGCACACTTTTTTATTATTTCAATCTGTTTATCTGTCAATTTTTCAAGTTCTTCTTGTGATTCTAAATCCATTTCTCTTTTATATTCGTTGACAATTTTATATACTAATAAATCTATAAATCCTATCATTTCATCTGCCATATTATGTTTTATTGTTGATATATCTAAATAGCCTACTATATCATTATCAATATAAAGAGGCATGGCTATACAGTACCATTGTTTGAAAATATCACAATAATGCTCTTCCGGCTTTAAGTAAATTAGCTGCTTTAATTTCATAGCCAATGAAATGGCATTTGTCCCACAGCTTTCCTCCTTAAAAGAGGTTCCTCTCCTAATGCCTAAGTCAGTAATATCCTTGTATATTTTTTTGTTGTATAAAATATCTAAAAGATATCCTTCACTATCTATCACCAAGAAAATATATCTATTTTTCAATTGTGCACGTACCTTATTAACACATTTTCTAAAAACTTTTATGAGTTTTTTATTCTCTTGTAATTTCCTTTTCAATTCCTTTTCTCCTAAAGATATTAATGGAGCATCTATCGATTTTGTAAGCCCTATTTCCAAGCACTTTTTATAAGAAAAAAGTATTTCATTAGACTTTATATCTTCTACCAAGATCTCACCTCACTTTAACTCATCCTTTCAAATATATAGTTTGCAAAAAGTAAAAACATACCGATTCCAAAACCATTATAAAGAATCTGTTCAAAAACATTTTATTTGTTATTTTCAACCTTTTTAAGCTTATACACAAGTTTTCCATTGTCATATTGATACAAAAGCCTATTTTCATCATCTGAATACCAGATATACTGCTTAGCTGCTCCTGCCTTTAATTCAACTTTAAAGCATTCTGCTTCTCCATACGGAACTGTCACTTTCTCTTTAGATACAACTTTATTTGTAATAGGCACTATCTGAGCAGTTGAAGCTATAGCATCATATATAGTAAACTCTGCTCCTACTTGAAAGGGATATGCTCTCATAATCATAAGAAGAGAGTCATTGTCATAATAGTATTTAGGAAGTTTAACAGTTAGATTCTGCTCCCCTTTGGAAGTTTCAGCTTTAATATTCCACTTATCCTTGTAGATAGTCTCTATCTTTATATCCCCTTGTGGTGACATTACACTATAATAAGAACTTACGGGCATTAAAGTATCAGATTTAACTGTAGTACCGGTATTCAGTTGTGTTGAGTCAATCTTTGTGATAGACGACATCTCATAAGTATTTGTGCTTTGAGACTTTTCAATTATAAATTCCGCTGTGCCAATTAATTTGTTATTTTCAAAAATGTCATAGGTAAGCCTCTGATAACCTCCCCAAGGAATCCTGTCAATATCCATAGGCTTTGCACTCTGTGAACATCCTCCAAGAATAAACAATGAAAAAATTATAACTGCCATTAAAAATTTTTTAAACATACTTAGACTCTCCTTTCCACTTTAGTAGCATTTTTATAAAGAAAATAAAGCAAAACATAGCCTAATAAAATACTCAACATTAAAAACAACATTGAATTAAAAAACGAATAAAATTGTTGATGATATTGGCACAGAATCACAAAACCATCAATAAACATATGATAAAACATTGCAATAATAAAATATATTAAAAGAATAATGAATTTCTTATTGAAAACATAACTGCTAAAGCCTATCCCTATTATGCCTCCCATAATTCCATGGGCTAAAATAGCAAAGAACCTTTCTAAAACATAACCAAAGCCTAAAGTTAAACCTACAGGAATCTGCATCCCAAAAATTTGACCATACTGAGGATTATAAAGCAAAAACATTAAAGACATCGCTTCGCCTATACCATAAGCAAGCCCTGTATATGTAAAAATCGCTGTAGAACATTTTAAATCTTTAAATTGTACCATCATATTCTTATCAAGAAAGTATACTACAACCAATACAGCTAATAATTTAGCTAATTCTTCCCAAAAAGCATTATCTGCCTGCACAATTGTAAGTACATACCACAATGAAGTGTTTAAACTTAAAAGATAAACTTCCCAGTGTTTTCTTAATAAAAATATTATTTGAAATAAAAAACCAGAAATGAAAAAATACACCCACATCTTGTTTTTTATATGTATATCACCCTTTCTCAGTGCTATAAACAAGAACGAAAATATTATAATTACATCAACAAGTACCATTACAAAAAACATTTAAAGCACCCCTTTTAGATTATAAAATCATTTCCATTTTTATACTTTGAGGCTTGAAAGACAGGGATTCATAAAATTTTATTGCTTCTTCATTAAAAGCCCATACAGTCAATTCAATTGAAGAAGCATTAATTTCTTTCCCATATTCAATAGCACTTTCTAAAAGTTTCTTTCCAATACCTTTTCTTTTAAATCTTCCTGTCACGCATAAATCTTCTACATATACTACTACTTTATCAACAAGAAGCGGATGCTCTTCAATCTTTTTTATTTTATAAATTATATACCCTGCTATCTCATCGTTTTCATTTTCTGCAACCATAATTTTATATTCTGTGTGAGACAACTTATTTATAAAATCTTCTTTGTCCAGTGGAATATCGGTATCTTTGTAATAATCTGGCCTAGCTTTATAATGAATCTCATGCACTTCCTTCACTAGTAATAATAAATTCTCATAGTCCGAAATAATAGCTTCTCTAATTTTTAATCCCATAAAATTTCCTCCATTTGGAAGTTATTAGACAAGAAATTTTTTACACAATACTATAAATTCTACAAAATTCCTTAAAATCCTTCTTTTATTTCCAAGCCATAGCAAAATTTAACATAGTTTTAACATATCTTTATCTATTTCCTTTCTCACGGTTCTAACAAATTATAATCAAAAAGGACATTATTTTCGTATGAAAATATAAAGCAAAAAATGTCAAAAAATAAAAGGATAGCTCCCGCTGCAATATCATATATCCCATGAAAAATTTTCTTTTTCCCTTTTGCTTGGGGATATTTTATTGCAATATAAGAAAACAACTGCAATATAGGTATAAAAAATATAAATTCCAACTTAGATGCAGCATGATTTATATTTCCAAAAGCATCCCTTTGAAGTGGTATACTTTCAGGTAGATATTTATATGTGAAAATATTTATAATAAAGGTTATAACTGGAAAAATATAACCACATTTATAAAAATAATTTATTATTCTTCTTGACATTTTAGTACCATCCACCTTTATTTACTTATTTTACTATAAAATGTTTTCAAAAAGTTAAAATTACAATTACCCTTTCAAAACGCTTTTTAAATTTATTATAAGAATTATTACATCTACAATTAGCATAAGCAGATTAACAAAAATAGCGTATAAATACGTATAAAGTGTTTCCCCTATACTTTTTGTCTTGATCCTTACATATCCATAAAATAACAATTGTATTAAAGGAAGTATAAAAACAAATGTCATTTTAGAGACAGTATTTGAAATACTACCATCAAAGTGCCACTGAATAGCAACATTCTCAGGCAATGCCTTATAAAAAATGATGTTTATGATAAATGTTAAAACAGCAAATAACCAGTTATTTTTGCCTAAAAAATTTATTGCTCGCATAAAATTTTTCTCCCTTCTTATATTACGTTTTTCTCTTCATTTAGCTTTTTTCTTTTCATACATCAAGCCAAATATAAGAGCTAAAAATATCAACCAAAGAGTCGTTATAATTATAACACTCGCTTCCTATAAAATCCACTATACTTTCGTATAGTATCTCAAACTATAATACCTTGTAACTCATCTCCCAATAGTTTATAATGGAAAAAAGAGTATACACAAGGAGGAGATAATTTTGATTTTTACACTAACATTAAACCCATGTTTAGACAGATACTTATATGTCAATGACCTTATACCTGAAGATACAATAAGAGTATATAGAATTGAAGATTATGCGGCAGGAAAAGGAATTAATGTCTCAAGAGTTATAAAAGAAATTGGGGGCAATTCTATTGCCATATGTCCTTTAGGAGGAAACAATGGAAATCAGATACAATTCCTTCTTGAAAAAGAAAGAGTCCTTTACTCGGCAATAAGAATTGAAAAGGAAACACGCATGAATGTAATAATAAAAACCCTAAAAGGCCAGTATAGAATGAGCTTGCCAGGTGCTCCCCTTACAAGCTTAGAATACGACCTTATAATAGACATGATAAAAGCTATAACAAGAAAGGGAGATACTTTGATCGCTTCCGGAAGTTTGCCTGAAGGCTTACCTTCATCAGTGTATTTTGATATTGTAAAAATATGTAATGATATGGGCCTTAGGGTATATGTTGATACCGATGGAGATAATCTTAAAGAGGCTGTAAAAGCGCATCCCTTTGGTATAAAACCTAATTTGTTTGAGCTATCAAGATTATTAGGAAGGGATTTAAAAAAGGACGAGGTGTCTTCTGCTGCAAAAGAAATAAGTGAAAAATACGGCATAAATGATGTACTTGTTACACTTGGAAAAGATGGAGCTATTGCTTATGTAGATAAAAAGACATACAAAATAGAACCAATAGAAGTAGAAGTAAAAAGTGCTGTAGGAGCCGGTGACTCTTTCCTCGCAGGTTTTGTCTATAAAAGAAATGATTCAGTGGAAGAAGCATTAAAGTGGGCAGTAGCAAGCAGTTCTGCTTCAGTAATGAATGAAGGAACAACCTTGTGCAAGATAAAGGACGTAATAATTCTTCTTGATAAAGCTACTGTAAAAAGGACATAACTTAAATGGGCGTCAAACTGTTGCAAAATAAAAAGTGGCATTATGTGTGTAAATGCCACGAAGTTTGTCAACGGCTTACGCCCATGTACATTATCTTGTCATCTCTAAAACTTTCTTTAATACTGTGTCATATTTCACCATATCTAAAATATTATTTTCATCAATATTTTTTCTGTCCCTAAGATAATTTACAAAATCATTATAAGAGTCTTCCACATAAATATCAGGCTGTGTGCCTACTTCTTCATTTGCCGTACCATCAGGGTTTAACGCCATGTTATTAGGATATCTCACTATAAGCCCGCTATTTGGAAGTATAAGATAATCTGGATTGAAACCAAGTCCACCTGAGGTAGGCGTACCAACGACAGTCGCCCACTTAGTAGCTTTAGCAAATGAAGCAAAGCTTTCTGCTGCAGAATAAACCCCTGCATCAGTGAGCAAATATATCTTGCCTTTAAATCCTACGTAATTTTTTGGAGTCACTGTATATGAAATTTCAGCAAAATATCCAAAATCATCTTTCAGTTCAGGAGGATAGTTTCTATTTTTGGGTAATTTATCAAGTGTTTTTGTATACTTAATATCATAATTTTTTACCACCGTATACGCTTTATAAGGAATTTTTTTATCTATTAGAGGCTGTACTATATTTTCCACCCAGTACATTAAGTTACCTCCGCCATTTCCTCTTATGTCAATTATTAAATAAGGGTAGTTTTTAATCTCTTTAAAAAAGCTATATATTTCTTTTCCATCTTCTTCAATATCTTTTAGTGATATTTTCATTGATGGTATCTTTAAATATGCTACTTTGTCTTTTACCAATATACTTTTTACCAATGGCATTTTATCAAGCACACCCTGATTTATGACTACTTCAACTGGCTTTAAAGTTTTTTCTATTGCCTCCCCTTTAGGGCTTAAAAAAGTGAGTTTTATTGTATCTCCTAAGGCATCAGCGAATACGTAAAGTTTATACTTTGCTATTTTATTTCTTTTGAAATCATAGTTTAGAAAGGTCTTATCCATCAAAGATTTTACATATTCATCGGCTGTTAGCTCATTCACTTTTAAAAGAATTGAACCTTCAGGTATACCATATTCCTCCAATAATTCATTCTTATTATATGGTGTAGCAACGTATTTTCCTTCGATATATGAAAAAGCTATTGGCAAAATATACGTTGTTTCTTTAATATTTTGCTTCCAGTATTCATAATCTTTTATAATTATAGGATTTTGAAAAGGATCTAATTCTTTCATTTTTCCATCGGTAATAGGCATATCAAGAGCTTTCTTAAACATTTCAAAAAGCTCTGGGCTTACTAAACGAGCATGAGCAACTTGTAAAAGCGTTACCATTCTTTTTATCTCATTGTAAAATTCAATATTATTTTTTGTTTCTCTAATTCTCTTTTCAAACTCTTCTTTACAAGACAGCCAGTCAACCCCCGTTTTTCTCTTACCTACCTCAAAGAATGGATAATTTTTCTGTAATGCATTATATAGATATTCAAAATCTTCCAATTTTTGCTCAGTAGTCAATCCTTTGGCTAAATGGATATCTTTTAAGTTTTTGTAATATTTATTGTATACCTCTGAGTATGAATATGATGGATTGTAAAATATCACAGAGCTGAGAAAAAAAGCAGCTCCCATGACAATTATTACTGCTAATACAATTTTTATAATTCTTTTTTTAGACATGAACACTGCCTCCTATATATTTTTAACCCAATTTTAATAGTGGAATCTTAAATATCAATATGAAGAAAAGGAAAGATAGTACCAATATTAAATCAGAAATAAATCCGTCAACGGAAGCGTTAATAAACTGCAAATTTTCACTGGCGTATTTCCTAAGAGGATAATACACAACACTTTTTATCACTTCATTCTCTTTCTTGTTAACATTTAAATTTTCCATAATATACCTCCATCCTTTTATACTAAACTTTTCCTGCTACCATTATAATATCCAAATTTATACTCTGTCTACTATATTTTAGTATAGTCTTTCTTACATTTCCAGTTAAGGTCTACATAAATAAGCAAAAAAACGCCTATCAAACCTAATCTAATTATTTTTCTATTATCTCTTCTCTTCTTTATAGCAAGTACATAATTCAACTATAGCAAAGAAGTTATATCATCTAAAATATTTTAATTTTAATATAGTTTAAATGTGATAACAACACAAATTACTAAGCTCTTCGGAGGCTTGTATTTCAATATTCAATACTTCATCAAGTATATCTATTATTTCGTTAACAAATTCTTCTTTCTGGTAAATATAACTACTTACCATGTATAAAAACCTTGATATTTGTCTCAGTTTATTTCCACTTTCTCGAAATAGATTACTTGCTTTTTTTAATTTTGGATTTTTTGTTATTTCGTAAAGCGCAGATAAAGCATCCGCCAATTCATATCTGTTAAAACTTATAGTTCCAGATAGCATTGATTTTCTTAAAATAAGCATTTTTGAAGCAAAAACCTTATCAATTATTTCCCTAGCCACACCAGGAGTATTGTCAATCTCCCCAAGTTTTTTTAATTCACTTTTTAGAGTAATAAAAGCATCTATATTACAAATTCCTATAACCCCAACATTTGAAATCATTTGTATATTATTATTCAATACATTGCTAAAAATTCTAGATAATCTCTCTATCAAAACGTCCACATCATTGAGTTGTTTTGATATAGTAATATTTTGATTTTCCTCTAATTCAAGATAAATACACTTATTCTGAGGTGAAGAAGGATACATTGTTAATGTTCGGGCTCGAGAAAAAACCGAGTAATCAATTGACAAAAATTCACCTTTCGCCTTGGGTAACATTTGATTGCAAATAACCTCCCCCGGAAAATCTACACCAACGACAACCAAGCCGCTACAAACGCCAATTTGAACACCGTCTTTGGGAATCTTTTGGGTTAGAATCGTATTTATGTCACATAATATATACAAAGGAATTCCATTTTTTATAAAAGTAACCATGTCATTCATCGAATTAACCTCATTCGTTACTTGATACCTTATATTATTTTTCTTAAAAAATGTCTCTTCAAAATTTTCAGTAAACCCTACTAAAAACAAATACTCTAAATTTTTGTAAAGTATATAACATAAAGCAGTTAAAATATCGAAGCAATGAAGATATAGTAAATTAGGATTAACAAAAATATCATGTAACTTCAAAAAATCCCACAAAGATTGAATACGACAGTTACCATGTTTAAAATTCCCTTCTAATTTATTGATATTATTTAATAAAATCATATTACAATCCTCCCATCAGACAACATAATAATATTATCGCAATATTTAAGCATTTTCTCACTATGCGTTACCATAATAATAGTCTTTTTCTTGGTTAAATTTATCTCATGGAATAATTCAAGAATTTTTTCGGAATTCTTAGAATCAAGATTGCCTGTAGGTTCATCCGCAAGAATAACCACTGGATTGTTCACTAGTGCCCGGGCAATGGCAACTCTTTGCTGTTGTCCTCCAGATAACGTTGTTATGTCTCTGTCAATATACTCAGATAGTCCCAAATCATCAATTAGTTTTTCTACTTCTTCCTTTTTTACTTTAATATAATTTCCAATATTATTATTTCTCGCACTAATAACAATAGGTAACTCTATGTTTTCTCTTACAGTCATACCAGGTATTAAATTATAAAATTGAAAAACAAAACCAATATTATTACAACGAAACTCGCTCACTTCATCATCATTTAGGTCTACAATATTTTTATTATTTATAAAAATACCTCCACAATCCGGCTTTATTAATCCACCTATCAAGTAAAGCAATGTGCTTTTTCCCGAACCTGATTCCCCAATTATTCCAGTAAAACTTCCTTCTTTTATCTCGAGATTTACATTGTTTATAGCAAGATAACCATCATAACTTTTAGAAACATTAACTAATTTAACCATCGTACAAACACCTCCTTAGTAATATCTTATTTCATTTATAATATTGGCACTTGCAATTTTCCCGAACACTCTTGAAGCAAAGATATAAGAAAATATTAATACTGCAATGCCTATCAAAACAAATTGAATAACAGGTGGTTTATAATCCACATGGAACCCACTTGTTATAGAATTAATTTCAACAAATTTTTGACTTACAAATGTTCCTACCACAATTGATACAAGTACCGTTGATAGTTCAGTAATCAAATATTCATACACTAATATCTTCTTTATATTTTGTCTTTTAAGACCAATACTTATTAAGATCAAAAAATTCTGCTTTTTTTCCTCTGCATTTATCAATATGGTATTCCTTAGTAAAAGTACCAATACAAATATAATAGCACCGATGATATATTCGATCGGTTGTATTCCCTTAACGATATTTTCCTTCCACTGTGTTTTAATATCGTTCATAGAGTAAAAAATCAAATTTCGATGAAAAGCCGTTAATTTCAACTCATGAATGGAATTTTGCACATTAAGTTTTCCGCATACTCTAATATTTTTGTAATTTGAAATATCGAATAAATCGTTTGGCACATACACAGCAAACAATGAATTATCCAATAAATTTACTTTTTCAGCAACTCTAACATTTTTTTCAATACCATTTAGCGACAAATTCACCTTATCACCAGGTTTAATATTTAACTTTTCCATAACTATTGATGACAGTACAACATTTTTCCCTGAAATACTATTTTCGCTAATATTAGCGTTATACATGGCATTGAAATCCTTGGCAGTCATTGCACAAATGTATACTTTTAGACCGTTTATATTTCCAATGTCAAAATAATTTTGCCCAATTACTTTTATGTTTTCTTTGGCGATAAAGTCTTTAGCATTATTGACATCTAAAGAATTATTACCATATACAATTTGAAAATCAAAGTTCAACTGTCTATCAGCCATATTAACTGCCCAATCTTTAAAATTAGTTGAAACTCCAACTATTGTATAAAGTATAACAACTGTTAATGAAATTGCCACAATAATACCTTTAAGACCTTCTAAATTAGTTTTGATGTTAATACAAGCAAGTCTTAAAGAAGGATTTTCTCTCTCCATTAAAAACTTCACTATCAACTTGATAAAAGGCACTAAAAGAAAGATTGTACCCACTAAACCAAAAAGAATTTGTAAACTATACACCAATACAAATGTATTTTTATCAAGATTTACCACCGATGACAGGTCTATAGTAGACAGCAAAATAAGGAGAATACCTATAACAATTTTAATAGTCGATATTTCTTTAGATGGATATTTATTCATAGAGGACCTTGCCTCCAAAAGCATTTCAATAGGTGATTTTTTAAATAGCTTTCTACTCGATAGTAACACTGATATAATAGGTGCAACCAAACTTATTGTAATTGCAGCAATTATAAAACTATTTTCTGGAATATAAAAATAGATATTTGTATTAGTTAAAATACATATAAGCAATCCTATGCCTGTGCCAATCGCTACTCCAAACAATATTCCTAAAATAGAATAAAAACATATTTCAACAACCATAGTAATAATTGCTTTGCTTTTTTTTAAGCCAAGTGTCCTTAGGATTCCCCAGTATTCCAACCTCTTTCTCACATTAATTGAGTATGTATTATAAACTAAAACACCTCCAACCAAAGCAATGACACTAAATAGAAGGTAAATGCTACTTAACAAATTAGCAAAGTCATCCATTATTGGTTTTATATTCTTGTACCTGTCGACATAATTTATTTCTTTGGCTTCAAGGTAATTTATTAAATTATTTATTTTTTCTGCATTGTGGTCACAGTTAACAAATAAAACCATAGTATCAATATTAAGGCTATATGGGACACCATTAACAATAACTATATCTTCACTTTTGCCAAATATATCTATCGAGTTTATTATTTTCGCTACTTTATACCTTGCATTATTGATAGAAATAATTTCATCCTTTTTTACGTCTAGTTCTTTAGCAAGATTCGATGTAATAATAGCTGTATTTTTCTCAATAGTATCAGCAAGTTCTAATGAATAAAGTTTATTTACTTTTTCAATATAAGCATAGCCAACAGCCCCGTATTGCTTAAATTTGCCATGTTCAATTAGTTCCCCTGAAGTATTAATCCAAATAGGTTCGTATTTAAAACCCTGCAGGTCTATCGACGATAACTTGTCTTTATTTCCAAAAATTATAAGGTCAGCACTGCCATTTTTAGCCCAATATTGTTCTATTATAGTACGTCGTGCATTACTGTATATCATTCCAGTTGATGATATTATCACACATACAAGCATAACTGCTATCATAATCGTTATGTTTCTTTTTCGTTCAAATTTGTTTTTTATTCTGCTAGTAACAAGTGCAAAAATCAATACTTTTTCCCCCTTTTTGACTTTGATATGATATTTTTAATAGTTAAAATAATAGTAGAACTAAATACTATTGTAACCAATATACCACATATATAATTGCCTGAAAGAAAACAATTTGATACAAAAGTACAAAGGGAATAAATAGTTAGTATAAATATTGCACTAGAAAAAATTGCGTAGGATATTATTATTTTTCTTTCTCTCGGATTTATATTGCTGATACTCTTAGGAGATGTCAAAAACTTTATTAAGGTTATTCTCAAATCATATTTATTGAGAAATAATGTTAAAATATAGTAACCATCAGATAACCTAAATGGAAGCAAATTAACAGCTATCATATAAGTATTTAGTACGATAAGTATTTTTAGAATTTCACGAACATATTGCGCTACAACAAAAAAATTTAATAATAACAAACAGACTCCGACACATATAAGATTAGCGTAAATACCCGCAACCGTCACTCTTAATTTGACTTTAGGAGGTGCAGATTTTAAGTTATAATATGTGAAATAAAACATAGGTATTAAACCCATGTGTAGACCAAATGAAAATGTTTTGATTGTTATATTATTAGCTACTGCAGCCGCCGCATGACCTAATTCATGCAGGAAAAAACTTAATCCAGTTAATAACCATATGACCACAGAATTTAACATAGTAGCATCAATTTCTATAAAAATTCTTCTCAGTGTAAATATATCAGAGGACACATAAAAAAATATGTATATTATTTCGGAAAATATTATAAATAATACTATTTTATAATATTTGAATATAGAATAAACAAGATTTGATAAAGCACAAAAAATCTTATAAATTTTATTAAATGAATTAAAATCCTTTCTTATCAACGTCAGTCCTAATATGTCCATTTCAGCATCTATTTGCTTGTCAAATCCTTCTATTAATCCCGCTTCAGATAATTTTTTGACAAATGCAAAAACGTCAATATCTTTTCCATATTTTTGCAGCAACATACCTGTTATTTCATTAATTGAATGGTTACCATCAAGTTTATCTATTATATCCTTGCAATAATCTACCAATTCTATCGGAACTTTAATATAGGAATTTTTACTTTCGCTACCGAGTAAATAAAAAGATTCTTTAAAAAGACCTTCCTGTTCTACTACAGAAAGATCATCTATAATTTTGTAAAAGCCTTTCATGTGTAAATCCATGTCATGAGTCTACCCCCCACAGATTTTTCGGTGAATATAACTGTGAATATCTGCTCAAATTTTGTATAAATTTCCTCTTTTTCGACTCATTTTCAAATATTAGCGCAAGATTGTAAATTATTCTTTCAGCAATAGACCTTTCGATTAAGCAGCGAACTTTATTAACTGTATACTCACTGTTAGAAAACAGATAGGAAGAACCTGGACACCAAAAACTACAAAAAGATTTGGCAAAGCAATTTGCGCACTCGTTTATCTCATTTCTAGAAATAAGCTTGTAAGAATTGATGTTTATCTTCAATTCGTTCTCATCAGATATATTACCTAACTTTTTATATTTCGCTGTGTAATACAGTTGACAAGGATAAACATCACCTGAAGCAGTATAAAATATGCTTCGTTTCCCAGCAGGACATACATTTGTTTCCCTGCCAGTCATAATATTAATAACCGTTGCAGCAATAGGATTTGGAATTAGTTTAAATTTAATATCATCCAATAACAATTCAAATGAATAATCAACTAAATCATAATAAAATTGTTTTATACCATAACGTAAATTAGCATCATTTGTTACTACATTATTAGTTTCCGTCGTTTCTGCATAGTATGGAAAAAATGAATCAAATCCTAAATTTACAAATGTATCAAAATATTCTCTTGCATAACCTTGTTTGTAACTTTTGAAAAAAATTCACTTAATGTTGCTTCTGCAACCAATAAATGAGTTCGGTGTATTGAACATTTTTCAAGATTGTGTTTCACAGTTTCAAAAACACTTCTATGCCCATTGCGAAAGATACGCATCTTATCATTAATTTCTTTAGGACCATCTAAACTGATAGTAACAGCAAAATGATATCTCTCAAATATTTCATATGCATATTGATCAATAAGTGTACCGTTTGTTACTATTGCAAAACGAGGTTCAATTATATTCTTATTCTTTTTCGAGATAGTTGTTACATATTCAACAAATTTAACAATTTCCTTAAACCCCAACATGGGTTCGCCACCGAAAAATGTATAACCAACAACTCCCTTTGGAAAAATTTTTAATATTTTTTCGAATAATAACTTATAATCTTCAAAACTCATTATAACTTTATTTATGTTGTTATATGTTCCCGCATTTGCATAGCAATACCTACAGGCTAAATTGCAAGTTTCTGCTGAAGCAATCCCTACAAATAATAAAAAACTATTATCCTCATTATCTTCTTTCATTTTTTTCGGCAATCTAACATTGTGAGATTCTGTCCTTATATAGTTTTTTGTTTTAATCTTTTGTTTGATTTTGTCCAAACTGTCACGAGATTTATATATGCTCCTTGTAGTAATATCATATACTACTACATTTTCGCCATCTGACAATAATAGATAATTATCGATAATCACTGTCTCCACATTTACTACCTCCTAATATAAATACCATGCTCAGTTGTAATATCGCGGTCTCCATATAGGCTACAGCAAATAAACTACATTAAAATCGCCAAATAATACCAAATAACAAGAGATATATTACTGCTTGAAAAATTTAGTATACATTAAACAAGATTAAAACAAGAAAAGGCCTGCAATGCGGACTATGTTCAATTCCAGCAAACACAACCGAGTATTCCTGAAGGGGACCCTGTATAAATTTCTTCTATTATCTCAAGTTCCTCAAATGTTACCGCGGTAAGATCTTCACTTTTCTTTTCTTCTACTGATATTTTTTCTTTTTCTTCCATCATCATCTTTTACTTTCCTCCTTTCATTATTATTTTTTTGTAATGTTGCAAGATTTTTATTATAATATTGCAGGCCTTTCTTGCGAAAAATTTACCATCTTTTTATCTTCTATTATACAATGAAACAAATAGCATGTCTACTATATTTTAGTATAGTCTTTATTACATTTCCAGTAATTAAATCTCCAAAGATTTTCAAATTATAATGGCATTTT
>NZ_AVAF01000055.1 GCF_000445185.1 Thermoanaerobacter sp. A7A | reverse complement strand
ATGGAAGAGATAAAGAGCCAACATGAATGGGAATCTTTAGAAAAAATATTCTTGGAGTTGACAGAAAAATGAGGGAGTTTTTATCGTTTTTAAGAACACAAATGAAAGTTTATTATGGCATTTCCGCGATGAAATACAAATATTTTGTAAGAAAGAAAGATTTATGGGAAATAGTGCTTGCTACATTTGGAATAGCTGTTGGCGGTGGAACATTGCTTTTTATGTACATAATGTATTTAAACAGCATGTATGCAGCAAGCATGTTAATTAACCAGCCTCAGCTTATGCCTGTGACAGTCCTTCTTTTAGCTCAGCTCTTGACATTGGTATTCGGCTTTTTTTGGACTATTTCTCGTGTTTTATTTTTCTGATGATATAAATATTTTGCTTCCTCTTCCTATACAGCCTTATAAACTAGTTTTGTCAAAATATAGCATAATTTTATTGAATGAATATGTTACATTGGCATTTTTAATGCTACCAGCAATCTTTATATATGGCATTGGCACGCAGGCAGGAATTTTATACTATCTCGTTTCATTTATTGTATTTATATTTACACCTATTATACCTCTTTCTATTGCGGCAATTGCTTCTGTTTTAATTATGAGATTTGTAAATTTGAAAAGGAAAAAGGACTTGTATACAGTTATAGTGAGTATATTAGCGCTAATTTTCTTCTTTACAATACAATTTTTTATCAATCGGATTCCTCAAAATGGAGAACAACAGGCAATAGAAAATTTTATTTTGCAAAATGCTAACCTTGCAAAGATGATATCTAGAAGTTTCCCTCCTGCTTTATGGGGAGCAGTTTCTATGACGGATTATAATACTTTGTCAGGGGTTTTAAATCTTTTGATGTTTATCGCTGTATCAATAATATTTACAGCCGTTTTGGCTGTTTCTGCTCAAAAAATGTACTTAAAAGCTGTAATTTCAGGGCAAGAGGTTGAAGCAAAAAGAAAAGAAGTTTCATTGAAAAAAGAAATAGTGAGGTCCAGCCTATTGAAGGCACTATTGTTAAGGGAATGGAAGCTTTTTATAAGAGTTCCTGTATATGCTATGAATGTGTTGCCTGTGGCTATAATAATTCCCTTTGTATTTCTTGTTTCTTTTGTGGGGAATCCACAACTTGGACTTGAAATGGCTATAAAATACACCTCAGCTCCTGACGGCTGGTTTTGGGTTTCGATGATAGGGCTTTTCTTTTCTCTTTTTGTAGCAGGAAGTAACAGCCTTTCCTCTACTTCCTTCTCTAGGGAAGGAAAAATGTTTTACATATCAAAGTTGATGCCAGTTGAGCCGGCACTACAGTTAAAAGCAAAATGGATTTTTGGTATAATTATTACAATAGTGATTATACTTCCTACATATGTATTGGGCTGGTATCTTTTTAAAATACACCTTTTAAGTATGGTAATACTGATTGTTTTAATGCTTATAGGCATTTCCGCAGTAAATATACTAAGCCTTTTGATAGATGCTATGAAGCCTTCCTTTGAATGGGAGAATCCTCAAAAGGCTATGAA
>NZ_AVAF01000054.1 GCF_000445185.1 Thermoanaerobacter sp. A7A | reverse complement strand
TTAATCTGAAAAATTTTATCGGTTTTGGGCTAAATTAATTCGAGAAATGACACCTTGTATTTTACACTTGTTTATCGTACCCTTTCTGGGAGTTGCAGGACCTCCTGAGTTCCCTATGCGTTAATATTGTATAACATGCCAAGGCCTATGACCCCGAGGAAGCATTGCTATTCTCGCCATCCCAAATATCAATGTTTTGCCTTCTGCCGGTTCCACAGCATCGGCCTTCCTGTCTAGGGATTTCGGGGCTTTAACACCTTCAATCTTTCGATTTTCGGCCTGCTATCTCCTTTGCCTACGCTTAGCTATATATGTCACCATATATACCCCAAGGCTAAGTACCGGTTGCTGGCTAGGCTTTACCGGGCAGGATTCGCACCTGCTTTAACGCATGAGCTTTTCTCAGCGCACGGAACCGTCCCCAGCGTTTTTTTTACTCAAGCACAGCTTGTCAACATATTCTATAAGCAGAACAGAACCGAAATCTACATTCATCTTATCCTCTTAAAATTGTTACATATTTCCAAAATAAGTTTGATATATATTTGAAAAAACCGCTATACTCTAATATTAAAAGCAAACTGTAACCAGCAATGTTTATCCATTTGTGTCCTATGATGCTGTTTAACCTATTTTGGTCTAGAGTGTCGCGCGGAATTTTATAGGCTACATTGTATGTTTTTATTTCTGTTTCTACATATTTTATCGTACGTTTTGAAAGATTTTCGTACCCATGCACTTTGTAATTTTTGTACTTGTAAAAGTAGATTTGTTCTATTCCTTCGAATAACAACAAAATTCCAAAAATTACATAGAACCCTATTGCACTATTTATTCTTTTAGCGTAAATATATCCATACACCGTCATCATAAACCATATAAGAAATCCAAACTTTGAAGTTCTAATCATTTTATAAATAATATCATCATCATTCGGAACATTACGCCATCTGCTGTAGAATGCCTTTCTTTTCTCTACAAAGTTCACTACCCATTTAGATAATTTATCCTTTTCGTATATTTCGTACATATAAAAACATACCTGTTTTGTTATTTCATATAATGTTAACAAACCAAAAATTAACATATTTATATACCCCATTCGATATTATATTAAATATTTACTTAAAATTTTGTTTGTTTAAATTGTCTAAGTATCTCGTACATAAATGGTTTTTCTTTATATTAACGGACAAAATTTTGGTATCTTCTCCCATGTTCAGCTATATATTTTATCAAATTCCTCTTTTAATATGCTCATTACATACTCATCATAGTATCTGCCATCTCTAAACATTCTCTTTCTTAATACACCTTCTTTAACAAATCCACATTTTTCATAAGATTTTATAGCACGAGTGTTATAGGAATAGACATATAATTCCACTCTATTCATGTTCATCTGTTCAAATATAAATCTTATCAGTACTTTCATTGCATCCGTGCCGTATCCCTTTCCCCAATATTCCTTGTCACCAATAAAAATTCCCACAACTGCCACTTTATTTTTCCAGTCAATTTCATTTATTCCACAGCCTCCTATGTACTTTCCATCCTCAAGGGTTTCAATTGCAAAACTATATGTGTCCTTTGAAGAAGATAAACTTTCAAACCATTTGTATTCATCCTCTAGCGTTAAAGGATAAGGAATTCCGGGAGTCAAATATCTTTTTACTTCCGGGTCATTTATAAATTTCAAAGCCAGTTCCACATCCTCTTTTCTATAAGCCCTAAGTTTTACCTTTTCTCCTGTAAACAATCTATTCGCCATCCTTTCTCAATAAAAATTTTAAAAATTATTAATGTTATCCATGCAAACAATTTATAGTAACATTATCTTAATGAATACTTAAAAATACTAGGAGAAACTATATCTTCCGCGACTATTTTCACACCCTAAATAATGCCCATTCCTGTTTAAACATTAGTGC
>NZ_AVAF01000053.1 GCF_000445185.1 Thermoanaerobacter sp. A7A | reverse complement strand
CATTGTTGTTACTTCGGTTTCAAACATCGCAATTAGCTTTGTCAGGAATAAATCCAGCTCCTATCCCTTGTACCTTAATTCCGAGTATTCCGATAAGAATTATTAATCTTCTCTTTTTAAGGTATCACAATCTTATCTCAAAGTCAATAGGTGGATTTACGCATCCAAATTGCTATTCCTTATCAAACTGAATGGGCGGTATCAAGCCGCCCAACATATCTTTTCCTTAGTCAGTTGCAAATTATTTAGAAAAGTTAACACCGATGTTTCACAAATTCCACAAAACATCCTCCTACTTTATACTTTAAATTTTTTAATAGATATTACACTTCATATCCTGTATCAATAATTGCCTTTTTCATATCATCCACAGAAACTTTAGCAGGGTCATATGTTACCGTAACACTCCCTTTATCAAGGTCAACAACAGCTTTCAATACCCCATTTAACTTCTTTAGTGCATTTTCAACAGACACTTTGCAATGGTTGCATGTCATCCCCTTAACATTTATGACGATAGTCTCACCCTTAGGTCCAAACAAACCCATGATTCATATCCTCCTTTTTTAAAAGTTAATAATATTTTTATTTTTTATTAAGCAATCTTAAGGAATTAAGGACTGCAAGGAGTGCAACACCTACGTCGGCGAACACAGCTTCCCACATTGTAGCAACCCCTAAAGCACCAAGTGCTAAAACTATTACTTTTACTCCTAATGCAAGAAGAATATTTTCCCATACTATTAACTTTGTCCTTTTGGATATCTTTATAGCTGTTACCAGTTTTGATGGTTCATCTGTCATTAAAACTACATCGGCTGCTTCTATAGCAGCATCTGACCCGATTCCTCCCATTGCAACACCCACATCAGATCTCGCTAAAACCGGTGCATCATTTATGCCATCACCGACAAATATTAGCTTGCCTTTTTTCTTGTCAGCATACAATTTCTCAAGTACGCCAACTTTCTCATTTGGAAGAAGTTGTGAATACACTTCATCAATCCCTAATGAAGCAGCGATTTTATCGCTGGCAGCTTTGTTATCCCCCGTAAGCATGACAATCCTTTTAATGCCCATTTTCTTGAGACTTTCTATAGCTTTTGAGGAATCTTCTTTTACTTCATCGGATATAAGGATATAGCCACAGTATTTGTTATCTATAGCTACATGGATGATAGTGCCTGTTGAGTCACCGGTAACACAATCAATATTTTCCATCTTCATTAATTTAGCATTGCCCACAAGGACTTCTTTTCCTTCTATATTTGCTCTTACGCCATTTCCTGAAATTTCTTCATACTTTTTTATTTTAGATCTGTCTACTTCTTTCCCATAGGCTTTTAAAATGGATTCTGCTATAGGATGATTTGAAAAACTTTCGGCATATGCCGCATATTCTAAAAGCGCATCCCTGCTCATGCCATTTACAAATTTAATTTCCGTCACCTTAAATACCCCTTTTGTAAGGGTCCCTGTTTTATCAAATACAACAGTTTCTACATCGCTTAACGCTTCCAAATAGTTACTTCCTTTTACAAGGATGCCATTTTTTGAGGCAGCACCTATACCAGCAAAAAAGCTTAAAGGAATCGATAATACCAGTGCACAGGGGCACGATATAATAAGAAAAATAAGTGCTCTATATATAAATTCCTTGAAGGTTGCTGCTGGCATAATTAAAGGAGGAATTACTGCAATAATCAATGCCAAAAAAACAACAATAGAAGTGTAATATTTCGCAAACTTTGTCATAAATTTTTCTGTAGGAGCTTTCTTACTGCTAGCCTCTTCAATAAGTCCTAGTATTTTTGAAACAGTTGATTCTGCAAACTCTCTGGTTACTTCTATTGTGAGAAGTCCATTTTTATTTATAAAGCCACTTAAAACCTCCGCGCCTTTATAAACTTCTCTTAAAACAGATTCTCCTGTTAATGCAGAAGTATCCACCATCGATTCCCCTTCAATTACCTTCCCATCAAGTGA
>NZ_AVAF01000052.1 GCF_000445185.1 Thermoanaerobacter sp. A7A | reverse complement strand
CACCAACTAGCTGATGGGACGCGGGCCCATCCTTAAGCGGTAGCTCCCGCTACCTTCCCTCCTCATAGGATGCCCTACAAGGAGCTTATCCAGTATTAGCACCCCTTTCGAGGTGTTATCCCGGTCTTAAGGGTAGGTTGCCCACGCGTTACTCACCCGTCCGCCGCTATCCGGCACTCAACTCCGTGCTTACCTTACTTTGCATCACTTTTATTACCTTCTTCTTCTACTATACTTCCTTCCCCTTAAGTAAGCACTTAGTTGAGTGCCGGACCGCTCGACTTGCATGTGTTAGGCACGCCGCCAGCGTTCGTCCTGAGCCAGGATCAAACTCTCAGGTCCATTTCCTTACTCTTCTCTACACCTTTTCCGCCTCACTGTCCATTTTTCAAGGTCCCTCTCTGCCTCACCGCAGCTCCTCTATATTATCAAATCTTCAGCTTCCTGTCAAGTCCTTTTGTCGCTTTGATTTTGTCGCTTTAGTAGCGACGAAATATAATATACCATGATTCTTTAATAGACTCAAGTAGTATATAATGCTATTTTATCGTTTTTTATTGAAATATCAGCTCTTTTCTTTTAATATCTTTAAAATACTAAGTAATTCTCTATATTACGATTGTTCTTGTTGTTTTTACATAACAAAAAAAAGAGCCAAAGGCTCTTTTATCTCTTTGAAAATTGGGGAGCTTTTCTTGCTTTTTTGAGTCCGTATTTTCTTCTTTCTTTCATTCTTGGATCTCTTGTCAAGAATCCGGCTTTCTTCAAAATAGGTCTTAATTCACTATCAACTTTTACTAATGCACGAGCAATACCAAGTCTTACTGCTCCCGCTTGACCTGTAAGTCCTCCTCCGGATACTTTTGCGTATACATCGAATTTGTCTATTGTTTCTGTTAAAATTAAAGGTTGTTTAACAGTATACTTTAAAGTATCTAATGTAAAATACTCCTCCAGAGGTCTATTATTAATTATTATATTTCCCTTTCCAGGCATAAGCCTTACTCTCGCTACAGCTTCTTTTCTTCTTCCTGTTCCGTAATATTGTACTGTTGCCATAAGATATCCTCCTTTCATTCTATGTCTAATTTTTCAGGCTTTTGAGCTTGATGCTTATGCTCAGAGCCTCTATATACTTTCAATCTTTTAATCATTCTGCGGCCGAGTCTGTTTTTAGGCAACATGCCTTTTACAGCGTGGTATATTACAAACTCTGGTTTCGTCTGCATTAATTTTTTATACTGAACCTCTTTTAATCCTCCAGGATACCCTGTATAATATTTGTAATACTTATCTTCTAATTTGTTGCCTGTCAACACAATTTTTTCAGCATTCAAAACTATTACAAAATCTCCTGTATCTACATGAGGTGTATAGGTTGGTTTATGCTTACCCATTAGTATTTTAGCAATTTGGCTTGCTAGTCTTCCTAAGACTTTACCTTCAGCATCTATAACAAACCATTTTCTTTTGACCTCTTCAGGTTTAGCCATATATGACTTCATCTTCTATATAACCTCCTTATCCGTGGTAAATTTCCAGCACAGGGCACAATTTCGCATAATATTATTTTAATTCACAGTACTGCAACTGTCAATAGATAATTTTTATTAAATACAATCCTTGTGGCGGGGCAGTTATGCCCGCTTTTGTTCTGTCTTTTGATTTTAAAATATCATAAACTTCGTCTTCTTTTATTTTGCCAAGACCTACATAAGACAGTGTACCTACAATTATTCGCACCATGTTATACAAAAAACCATTGGCTTCTATTTCAATGTTGATAAAATCTTCATTTTTTTCAATAGTTAAATCATACACTGTCCTTATAGTACTTGTTTTACTACTTCCTGAAGCTTTAAAAGCAGAAAAATCGTGAGTCCCAATTAAGTAAGAAGCAGCTTTTTTCATTTCTTCTATATTTAAAGGATAACTTATATGCCAACAATAATTTCTCATTGTGGGCATTTGAAATTTCCTATTAAGAATAATGTATTTGTATCTTTTCCTTTTTGCACTATATCGAGCGTGAAAAGAGTCTTCCACATCCTTTGCTTGGACAACTACTATATCATCGGGTAATACACTGTTTAGAGCATAGGGCAGCTTTTCTGCAGGTATTTTAGTATTAGTTTTAAAGTTAGCTACTTGATATAGAGCATGGACACCTGTATCAGTTCTACTCGCACCTATTAAATTAACTTCTTCCCCTGTTACCTTCTTTATTGCTTTTTGCAATACCTCCTGAACTGTCACTGCATTCTTTTGGTATTGCCAACCGTGATAATTGGTCCCGTCATATTCTACTACAATCATTACGTTTCTCATTTTTACCACGTCCAAACTCTATTCCATACAATTAGCAATACCATTATCAAGGTCACAGCTAAAGCTTGATAATCTCTCGGTTGGATTTTAAGCTGTTTCATTCGCGTTCTATTTTGCCCGCCTCTATAGCACCGAGATTCCATAGCAACTGCTAATTCGTCAGCTCTTCTGAAAGCACTGATAAATAGCGGTACTAAAAGAGGCACTAGTCCTTTTGCCCTTTTTACTATATTGCCACTTTCAAAATCGGCTCCTCTTGCCATTTGAGCTTTCATAATTTTTTCTGCTTCTTCTATTAATGTAGGTATAAATCTTAAAGCAATTGTCATCATCATTGCTAACTCATGAGCCGGTACCCCTATACGGCTAAAGGGTTTTAAAATATGCTCTATTCCATCTGTCAAAGAGATAGGAGAAGTAGTTAAAGTAAGTAGTGAAGTACCGATAATCAAAAATATAAGTCTCAATCCCATAAATACAGCTAATCGCAACCCAGTAGTAGTAATTTTCAATGGTCCTAAGGTATATAATATCGTTCCCCCAGGGGTAAAAAACATGTTTAAACTCACTGTCAGTAAAAGAATTATAATAACTGGTCTTAACCCTTTTAAAATATAGCTAAAAGGTATTTTAGAAATTGTTATTATCAAATAAAGGTAAAAAACCGCAAAAAGGTAACCTGAAAGTTTATTTATCAAGAATGTGGCTACTATAAATATAAAAGTGATAATTATTTTGATTCTCGGATCCAACTTGTGAACTACCGAATCACCAGGGATATATTGCCCAATAGTTATATTTCTAAACATTTTTAGTCCCCCTGAGATAACGAACTATATATTCCTTTGCTTCTTCAATTGTTAATATATCTTCTGGAATTGCTACGCCTTTTTTTTGTAATTCTCTTGCGAGAGAAGTTATTTGTGGTACCCCTAATCCTATCTTTTCCAATTTTTCAGCTTCTCTAAATACCTCTCTTGGAGTTCCAATAACTTCTATTCTTCCTTTGTTCATCACAATTATTTTATCTGCAAATCTAGCTATATCTTCCATGCTATGGGATACCAAAATTGTTATCATCTTATATTTATCATGAATTTCTTTAATTTTGTTTAAAATCTCTTCCTTCCCCTTTGGATCAAGGCCTGCAGTAGGTTCATCTAATATCAAAATTTTAGGCTTCATCGCCAATATTCCTGCTATCGCAATCCTACGTTTTTGGCCACCTGATACTTCAAAAGGAGATTTATCTGCTAATTCTCTACTGATTCCAACAATATCCATTGCTTCATATACTCTTTTTTCAATTTCTTCTTCGCTAAGTCCCAAATTAGTAGGGCCAAAGGCTATATCTTTAAAAATGGTTTCTTCAAAAAGTTGATATTCAGGATATTGAAAAACTAATCCTACTTCTTTTCGTACATCTTTCAAACTGACTTTTTTGTCTGTTATGTCTACTCCATTTATATATATTTTCCCTGAAGTAGGTTTTAAAAGCCCATTTAAATGTTGTATTAACGTAGATTTACCCGACCCTGTGTGCCCGATGATTCCCACGAACTCTTCATCCTGTATTTCAAAAGTAACATTATTTAAAGCAACAGTAGCATATGGCGTCCCTTCATTATACACAAAGCTTAAATTTTCTACTTTTATCGGCATAAAAATTCCACCATTTCTTCTACTGTTAAAATATCTAGAGGGACGTCAAAGCCTTCTCTCTTCAATTGGTGTGCCAACTCTGTAACTTGGGGCACACTAAGGCCAATCTTTTTTAAAAGAGTAACTTCTTTAAATACTTCTTTAGGAGTACCATCTAACACTACTTTTCCATCATCCATTACAATAACTCTATCTGCATCTACTACTTCTTCCATAAAATGTGTTATGAGTATTACAGTAATCCCATCTTCTTTGTTGAGCTTTTTTATGGTAGAAATGACTTCCCTTCTTCCTATTGGGTCAAGCATTGCCGTTGGTTCATCTAAAATTATGCACTCTGGCTTCATTGCAATTATCCCAGCAATGGCAACTCTTTGCTTTTGTCCACCTGAGAGCATGTGAGGAGGATAATCTTTGTATTCCCACATACCTACCGCTTTAAGAGCATATTCAACTCTTTCTCTTATTTCATCAGGTGGAATCCCTAAATTTTCTGGACCAAAAGCTACATCCTCTTCAACTATAGCAGCAACTATTTGATTATCTGGATTTTGAAAAACAAGCCCAGCAGCCTGTCTTATATCCCACAAATGATTTGTATCCTTGGTGTCCATTCCTTTTACATATACTTTTCCTTCTGTCGGCAATAAAAGTGCATTAAAATGTTTAGCAAGTGTTGACTTGCCTGACCCATTATGACCAATTATCCCTATAAACTGTCCTTTTTCAAACTGTAAATTTATATCCTTTAAAACTAGGTGTCGAGTTTGTTCTTCGGCATGATATTCAAAAGATAAATTTTGTGTATTTATTACGTGTTCCATTAAGGACACCTTCTTTTAAGTTAAACTCCTTTATGAAAAATAGGGATTAAGTTGCGGCACCAAACTTAACCCCTTCGATTGCTTACACTAATTCAATAATTACTAATGGTGCGCCATCTCCTCTGCGAGGCCCAAGTTTTAAAATTCTTGTGTAACCACCTTGTCTGTCTTTGTATTTTGGTGCTATTTCGTCAAATAACTTCTTTACTACACTTTCATCTAAGATATAGGCTAAAGCCTGCCTTCTTGCGTGTAAATCGCCTCTTTTACCGAGAGTAATCATTTTTTCAGAAATGCTGCGAACCTCTTTTGCTCGCGCCTCTGTTGTAGTTATTCTGCCATATTTCAAAAAATCTGTGACTAAATTTCTAAGCATAGCCCTCCTCTGGTCAGAAGGACGGCCTAATTTTCTGTAACCCACCTTCAACCCTCCTTTATTCGTCTGCCTTTTTTAAGCTAAGTCCTAATGCTTCGAGTTTTTGTTTAACCTCTTCTAAAGATTTTTTACCCAAATTTCTGACTTTCATCATCTCTTCTTCTGTCTTTTGAGTGAGCTCTTGTACTGTATTTATTCCAGCTCTCTTTAAGCAATTATAGGACCTAACAGATAAGTCTAATTCTTCAATTGTCATATCAAGAGGTTTCTCGACTTTTTTCTCAGGTTTGTCCACAAAAATATCTGAACTTTTGTATTCGCCAGTAAAAGATATAAATTTTTGAAAGTACTTAATCAACATGTCAGAAGCCATACTAATAGCTTCTTTAGGCGTTATAGTTCCATTTGTCCATACTTCCAAAGTAAGTTTATCATAGTCTGTAACATGGCCTACACGAGTATTTTCTACATTGTAGCTTACCCTTTTTACTGGTGTAAAAATAGAATCAACTGGAATAACGCCTATCGGTTGGTTAGGCTCTTTGTTTTTATCTGAAGGCACATAACCCTTTCCTTTGACAAACACAATCTCCATATGGAGTTTACCATCGTCACTTAAAGTAGCTATATGATGGTCAGGGTTTAAAATTTCTATATCGGCACTGCCTTTTATATGACCTGCAGTAACTTCTCCTCTTCCTTCTACATCTATGCGCCCTACCACTGGTTCATCTGAATGCAATTTAACTGCAACTTCTTTAAGGTTAAGTATAATTTCTACTACATCCTCTTTAACTCCTGGTAGGGTTGAAAATTCATGTAATACCCCATCTATCTTCACAGATTTAGGAGCAGCACCAGGAAGAGAGGACAAAAGCACTCTTCTTAAAGAATTTCCAAGAGTTATGCCATATCCTCTTTCTAAAGGCTCTACTACAAACTTTCCATACGTCCCATCTTCCGACTGCTCAATAATCTCTATTTTTGGTTCAATCATTTCAAACACTGTGAACCCTCCTTTTAACTGTTTTATGAGGGTAACCGATTATAATCATTACTTAGAATATAACTCAACAATCAAGTGCTCTTGAATAGGCAGATCTATATGTTCTCTTCTCGGCAATGAAACTACTCTACCTTCAAAAGCATCTTTATTGAGTTCTAACCAGTCAGGTACGTTTCTTGATACTTCTAAATTATTCTTTATTAATTCCATTGAACGGCTTTTTTCCCTCACAGATATTACATCCCCTGGTTTTACTAAGAAAGATGGTATATCAACTTTCTTACCATTTACTTCTATATGACCATGGCTTACCAATTGTCTCGCTTGTGGTCTAGACGCAGCAAAGCCCAATCTAAACACTACATTGTCAAGACGTCTTTCTAAAAGCTGCAATAAGTTTTCACCTGTAATTCCTTTCATTCTTTCTGCTTCTTCATAATATCTGACAAATTGTCTCTCTAAAACGCCATAGTACCTTTTGAGTTTTTGTTTTTCTCGTAGTTGCATGCCGTAGTTAGTGAGTTTTTTCTTTTCTTGTCCATGTTGTCCTGGTGCATATCCTCTTCTTGCAAAAGGACATTTGTCTGTATAACATTTATCTCCTTTTAAATATAATTTCATGCCTTCTCTTCTGCACAATCTGCAAGTTGGTCCTATATATCTTCCCATAATCGCACCTCCTTATACTCTTCTCCTCTTAGGTGGTCTGCAGCCATTGTGGGGAATTGGAGTCACATCTTTTATAAGACTCACTTCAAGGCCAGCAGCCTGTAAAGCTCTTATTGCTGCTTCTCTACCTGCACCAGGTCCTTTAACATATACATCTACAGTTTTCATACCATGCTCCATTGCAGATTTTGCAGCTGATTCTGCCGCCATTTGTGCTGCAAATGGAGTTGATTTTCTTGAGCCTTTAAAGCCTATTGTACCAGCACTTGCCCAAGAAATTGTATTTCCAGCAGGATCCGTTATAGTCACAATAGTATTGTTAAACGTAGAATGAATATGGGCAATTCCTCTTTCTACGTGTTTTTTCTCGCGTTTTCTGCCAGCTCTTTTTACTCTTTTAGCCATTATTTCCCCTCCTTATTATTACTTCTTCTTCTTAGCAACAGTTTTCCTTGGACCTTTTCTCGTTCTAGCATTAGTCCTTGTTCTTTGACCTCTTACGGGTAAACCTCTTTTGTGCCTTATTCCTCTATAGCATCCTATATCCATTAATCTTTTGATATTCATGGCAACTTCTTTTCTTAAGTCGCCTTCAACTTTGTATTCTTTATCAATTATTTCTCTCAATCTAGAAACTTCTTCTTCTGTTAAATCCTTGACTCTTGTGTCTGGATTTACACCTGCTTTAGCAAGTATCTCATTTGAACGAGAACGGCCAATTCCATATATATATGTCAAAGCGATTTCAACTCGTTTATCTCTTGGCAAGTCAACGCCTGCAATTCTCGCCATTTTCACACCTCCTAGCCTTGTTTTTGTTTATGCTTTGGATTTTCACAAATTACCATAACTCTACCTTTTCTTTTTATAACTTTACATTTTTCACAAATAGGTTTTACAGATGGTCTTACCTTCATCTTCAATACCTCCTTATCACTTTCCACGCCATACTATTCTTCCACGACTCAAGTCATAAGGAGACAACTCTACTGTTACTCTGTCTCCTGGAAGTATTCGTATAAAATTCATTCTCAATTTTCCAGATACATGGGCTAATACTTTATGCCCATTATCTAATTGTACTTGAAACATGGCATTTGGTAAAGCCTCTATCACTGTGCCCTCAACTTCAATAACATCTTCTTTTGCCAAGGATATCCATTCCTCCTTATTGACTTAGGATTTATAAGGTTCTAAAAATTTTCTGATTTCTTCATTAGTTATTTTATCGCCCCTTAGTATTTTTTCTTTAATCTGCCAAATCACGTCATTATACCTCTGAAGATGTTTAAACTTTTTTTTCTTAGGTTTTTCTATCTTTCGAAGGTCCCCATCGGCTACAAGAACGTGTTGGTCATCAAACTTTCCTACAACTACAAAAACTCTGCCTTTGTCGCGACCTGCTTTGCTCCGCACTACCTGACCAATTTGCAAGTCTTCCATTAATAAATTCACCTCTTATAAAATGGTCAGTATTTCTGGGTCCCCCTCCGTAATAACAATAGTATTTTCGTAATGGGCAGATAAACTACCATCAACAGTGACTACTGTCCAATTATCTTCTAATGTTCTTACGGCATAATGTCCCGCATTTACCATCGGTTCTATAGCAAGGCACATCCCTCTTTTTAATCTAGGTCCTCTGCCAGGGGGACCGAAATTAGGAATCTGTGGATCCTCATGCATTTTTATACCTATCCCATGTCCCACATATTCTCTTACTACTGAAAAGCCATGACTTTCTACATAAGTTTGTATTGCGTAAGAAATATCCGATAACCTATTCCCTTCTTTTGCATATTTTATACCCTCAAAAAAGCTATTTTTTGTGACCTCAATCAATTTTTGTGCTTCCTCTGATATCTCTCCAACAAGGAAAGTTCTTGCTGCATCTGCATTATACCCTTTATAGGTAGCTCCAAGGTCTATACTTATAATATCGCCTTCTTTAAGTTTTCTTAAACTTGGTATTCCATGAACTACTTCTTCATTTATTGAAGTGCAAATACTAGCAGGAAAACCGTATAAACCTTTGAAAGCAGGTTTACAACCATTTTTTATTATAAACTCTTCTGCAATTCTATCAAGCTCTAATGTCGTAACTCCTGGCTTAATTGCCCTTTCTAAAACCTCAAAGAGATTTGCTATTACCTTGCCAGCTGTTCTCATCAAATCAATTTCATTCTTAGACTTAATATATATCATTTGCCTCTGTCTCCCAAAGCCTTTTTTATATCTTCAAATACTTCTTCTACCGATTTATTTCCATCAATATTCACTAAAGTGTTTTTCTTTGTATAATACTCAATCAAAGGCTTAGTTTGACTTTCATAAACCTCTAATCTTTTTACAACTGATTCTAATTTATCATCTGAACGCTGTATAAGTTGTGCACCACATTTATCACATACATTGTCGACTGCAGGAGGAGAAGTCTTTATGTGATAAGTCGCACCGCAATTAGGACATACTCTTCTGCCAGTAATCCTTTCTATCAAAGCATCTTCCTCAACTTCAATGTTTAGAACGCAATCAAGATAGGTTCCTTTTTGCTGCAAAAATCTATCCAATTCTTCCGCTTGTGTTACATTTCTTGGATATCCGTCTAACAAAAACCCTTTTTGGCAATCATCTTTTTCTAATCTATCTTCCACTATTTTATTCGTAACCTCATCGGGGACCAATAAGCCTTTGTCCATGTATTCTTTTGCTAGTTTCCCTAAGTCAGTATTATCTCTTAAATTTTGTCTAAAAATATCTCCTGTCGAAATATGAGGAATGTCAAACTCCTTAGCAATTTTCACAGCTTGTGTCCCTTTGCCAGCACCTGGGGGTCCTAAAAGTATTACTCTCATAAATCCTCCCCCTTTATTTCAAAAATCCTTGATAGTTCCTCATGATAAGGTGTCCCTCAATTTGTTTCATAGTATCAAGTGCCACACCAACTGCTATTAAAAGTGCTGTACCTCCAAAGTAAAGTTGTAACCCCGTTACATTCATTAAAATTACTGGCATTGTAGCAATAAATGCTAAGAATAATGCTCCTACAAAAGTAACTCTATTCAATACCCTTGTAAGATAGTCTGTAGTTGGTTTCCCTGGCCTTATTCCAGGAATAAATCCACCATATTTTTTTAAATTATCTGAGACATCTACTGGATTGAAGATTACTGCTGTATAGAAATAAGTAAATCCTATTATCAATAATATATCTAAAATATTGTATATTAGCCCACTTGTGCTAAGCCATTTTTGCACAAAGTTGTAAAATGACGACCGTGGGAAAAAGGTTGCTAATTGTTGCGGAAACTGTAATAGTGAAAGAGCGAATATAATAGGAATAACCCCTGCCATGTTTATTCTTATAGGAATGTGAGTACTTTGGCCACCATAAACTTTTCTGCCAACAACCCTTTTGGCATATTGCACCGGAATTCTTCTTTGGCCTTCTGTAGCTAAGATTATTAACACTATCATTATGAGCTCTGCTACTACAAAAGCAATAGCACCAAAAATATTAGCAGTACCTGCTTGAATATATTCACTTGTCAGATATATCATGTTAGGAATCCTAGAAATTATCCCCGCAAAAATTATTAATGAACTTCCGTTGCCTATTCCATTTTCAGTAATTTTTTCACCTAACCACATCAGAAAAGCAGTACCTGCCGTCAAAGTTATAACAATGACCGTCAAGTTAAAAAATGTAGGATTGATAACTGCTCTCTTTAGCCCAATTGTCATTCCTATAGCTTGTATCAAGGCAAGTACAACTGTTAAATATCTGGTATACTGAGCAATTTTCTTTCTTCCCTCTTCCCCTTCTTTTGCCATTTGTTCAAGAGAGGGAATTGCTATTGTCAAAAGTTGCATTATAATTGAAGCGTTAATGTAAGGCACAATGCTCATGGCAAAAATCGTAAATTCTCGAAAAGCACCACCGGATATTATGTCAAAAAATCCGAACAATTGCCCTTGACCAAGTATTTGAGCAATCAGCTTTGGGTCAACTCCTGGCACAGGAATATGGGACCCTAATCTAAAGATTACTAACATCCCCAAAGTATAAAGTATCCTTTTCCTTACATCATCAACATTCCAAGCATTGACAAGGGTTTGAAACACTTTAAATCACCTCTGCCTTTCCCCCAACGGCTTGTATTTTTTCAATAGCACTTTGACTGAATTTATGAGCCCTTACCGTAAACTTTTTATTTAAATCACCATCCCCCAATATCTTAACCCCATCTTTTACATCTTTAATTATACCACTTTCTATTAAAGCTTCTGGAGTAATTACCGCTCCATCCTCAAACCTTTCTTCTAAAGTTCCAACATTTACAATTGCATATTCTTTTTTGAATATATTAGTAAAACCTCTTTTAGGGAGTCTTCTTGTAAGTGGCATTTGGCCTCCTTCAAAACCCGGACGCACTCCACCGCCACTTCTTGCTTTTTGTCCTTTTTGTCCTCTGCCTGAAGTTTTACCATGTCCAGAACCTATTCCTCTTCCTACTCTTTTTCTTTCACGTCTTGCTCCTTCAGCTGGTTTTAAATCGTGCAGTCTCATCTTTGCACCTCCTACATTGCTTTATGTTTATTCAAACAATTGGCTTACAGGAATTCCACGCAATTTTGCCACATCTTCAGCTGTTCTCAGCCTTTTTAATCCTTCGATTGTAGCATAAACCATATTAGTTGCATTGGAAGAACCAAGTGATTTAGTTAAAACGTCTTTTATACCTGCAGATTCCAAAACAGCACGAACTGGTCCCCCTGCAATAACACCAGTACCTTCTCTTGCCGGTTTCAAAAGTACTTTTCCAGCGCCAAATTCCCCTATGACTTCATGAGGAATAGTAGTTCCTACAATTGGAACTTTAATTAAGTGTTTTTTCGCATCCTCTATAGCTTTTCTAATTGCATCTGGGATTTCTGCAGCTTTACCTCTTCCTACTCCTACATAGCCCCTTTCTGCATCCCCAACTACTACTGTGACGCTAAATCTAAAGTTTTTACCACCTTTTACAACTTTTGAAACACGATTTATGCTTACAACCCTTTCTTTTAAATCTAACTTTGTCCAATCAACTCGAGCCATTCATTTCCCTCCTTGTTTAAAAATTTAATCCTGCTTGTCGTGCAGCATCTGCCAATTCCTTTACTACACCATGATAAATATAGCCACCCCTGTCGAATACAACATCTTTTATGCCTTTTTCTAATGCTCTCTTTGCAATCAGCTCTCCTACCAATTTAGCAGACTGCTTATTTGCTCCTTTTGCAATACTTCTAAGCTCAGGATCTAGCGTAGAAGCATGAACAAGAGTATACCCTTTAGTATCGTCTATAATTTGCGCATAAATATGTTTCAAACTTCTAAAAACATTAAGACGTGGTCTTTCTGGTGTTCCAAAAACTTTTTTTCTTACTCTTAAATGACGTCTTTTTCTTAATTCGTTCCTATTTGGCTTTGTAATCATCATCTCACCCCTTACTTCTTACCAGTTTTGCCTTCTTTTAATCTTACAACTTCTCCTGCATATCTTATGCCCTTGCCCTGATAAGCATCAGGTTCACGAACTCTTCTGATGTTTGCAGCAACCTGGCCAACTTTTTCTTTGTCTGCACCTCTTACAATTATCTTGTTATTTCCTTCCAGAATAATTTCAATTCCAGGTTCTTCTTCTATTTCTACCGGATGAGAATACCCCACATTCAATACTAACTTCTTCCCTTGTTTCGCAGCACGATATCCAATTCCTACAATTTCCAAAACTTTTTCAAATCCTTCAGTCACGCCCTTTATCATATTTGCAATTATTGCTCTTGTAGTTCCGTGCATTGCTTTTTCTTCCTTGTCATCACCTTTTCGCGTTACAATCACTTGATTATCTTTTACTTCTATATTTACAATCGACGGAAACTTTTTTTCTAGATTACCTTTGCTTCCTTTTACAGTAACTACATTGTCAGGAGTTACTTTGACCTCTACCCCTTTTGGTATATCTATAGGCAATTTTCCTATTCTAGACACTGACCACACCTCCTTATTGAAATCACCAAATGTAGCAAATAACTTCTCCTCCAACCCCTGCTTTTCTTGCTTCCTTATCTGTCATAATACCTTTTGAAGTTGATATAATTGCTATTCCTAACCCTCCTAATACCCGTGGTAATTCGTCGTGTCTCGCATATACTCTCAAACCTGGTTTGCTTATTCTTTTCAAACCAGATATAACTCTTTCTTTGTTAGGGCCATATTTTAATGTTAGTTTGAGAATGCCACCTTTTCCATCATCTATTTCTTCTACTGATTTTATAAACCCTTCTTTTAGCATAATCATTGCAATAGCCCTTTTCATGTTTGAAGCAGGTATTTCCACTGTTTCATGTCTTGCTATATTCGCATTTCTTATTCGTGTTAACATATCTGCTATAGGATCTGTCATTACCATTGTACTACCTCCCCTCTTTTACCAACTTGCTTTTTTAACACCTGGTATCATCCCTTGATGGGCATACTTTCTAAAGCATATGCGGCACATTCCAAATTTCCTCAAGTACGCATGAGGTCTGCCACAAATTTTGCACCTATTGTATTCTCTCGTCTTGTATTTTTGAGGCTTTTGCTGCTTTACTATCAAAGCCTTCCTTGCCATATAATTTTACCCTCCTTTACTTTGCAAATGGCATGCCTAAAAGTTCTAACAATCCCTTCGCTTCTTCATCAGTTTTAGCAGTTGTAACAATAATTATATCCATTCCTCTTATCTTATCTATCTTATCATAGTCAATTTCAGGAAAAATTAACTGCTCTTTAATTCCTAAGGCATAATTTCCTCTTCCATCGAAAGAATTAGGAGAAACTCCTTTGAAATCTCTCACACGAGGCAAAGCTATATTGAAAAGTTTATCCATAAATTCATACATTCTTTCCCCGCGCAAAGTAACTTTTACTCCAATTGGCATTCCTTGACGAATTTTGAAATTTGCGATTGACCTTTTAGCTCTTGTGATAACTGGTTTTTGACCCGCAATCATTGTCAAATCATTGACTGCTGCTTCCAGCGCTTTAGGATTTTCTTTTGCCTCACCCACACCTATATTTATAACAACTTTTTCAACTTTAGGAACCTGCATTATATTTTTATAGCCAAAACGTTCCATAAGCGCTGGCACAACCTCTTTTTCGTATTTTTCTCTAAGCCTGGACATAATGAGCCTCCTTCCTTTTATAATTATAGCGTTTCATTGCACCTCTTGCAGTAACGTACTTTTTCGCCATTTTCGAGGATTTTAACCCCATAACGAACTCCTCTTCCACAATTTTCACAATAGAGCATAACCTTCGAACTGTAAATTGGCGCCTCTTGGTGAATTATTCCACCTGGTTTTTGCGGACTTGTCGATTTCCTGTGTTTTGTAACAATATTGACACCTTCTACAATTACTTTGCCTTCTTTAGGAAAAGCTTGTAATACTTTACCCTTTTTTCCTTTATCTTTACCTGAAATTACTACAACCATGTCTCCCTTTTTTACGTGTAATTTATTTTGTGCCATTTTCAACCCTCCTTAAAGCACTTCAGGAGCCAAAGATATAATTTTCATAAAATCTTTTTCTCTTAATTCTCTTGCGACTGGTCCAAAAATACGCGTACCTCTTGGCTGTTTATCATCTCGTATAATAACCGCAGCATTATCGTCAAATCTTATATAAGTGCCATCTTTTCGAGCAATCCCCTTCTTAGTCCTTACAATTACCGCCTTAACAACTTCCCCTTTTTTTACAACACCACCGGGTGTTGCACTTTTTACAGAAGCAACTATTACATCTCCTACATTTGAAAACTTTCTATTTGAACCGCCCTCTAAGCGAATACACATAATTTCTTTTGCACCTGTATTATCTGCTACTTTCAATCGAGTTTGAGGTTGAATCATTTGAGTTTACCTCCTTTCAAATTATTCAGCTCTTTTAACTATTTCAACTAATCTCCATCTTTTTTCTTTGCTAAGTGGTCTTGTTTCCATTATCTTTACTATATCTCCAACATTGCATGCATTATTTTCATCGTGAACTTTGAACTTTTTGGTTCTTTTTATTGTCTTTCCATAAAGAGGATGTCTTACTCTGTCTTCTACAGCAACTACAATAGTTTTTTGCATTTTATTGCTTACAACTGTCCCAATTCTAACCTTCCTGTGGCCTCTTTCCAAGTGAATACCCTCCTTCCTTATGCTTTATTTTGTCTAATACCTAATTCCCGCTCTCTCAAAATTGTCTTTATTCTCGCAATTGTCTTTCTAACATCTCTTATCCTCATAGGATTATCTAATTGACCGGTAGCAAGTTGAAACCTCAAATTAAAAAGTTCTGCTTTTAAGTCAGAAAGCTTTTGAAGCAATTCCTCATTGGTAAGCTCTCTTATTTCCCTAGCTTTCATTATCTTCACCACCCAATTCTTCACGTTTTAAAAATTTTGTCTTTATAGGCAGTTTATGCATTGCAAGCCTTAAAGCCTCTTTTGCAACTTCTTCTGATACCCCAGCTATTTCAAAAAGAACTCTACCTGGCTTTACAACTGCTACCCAAAATTCTGGTGACCCCTTCCCTGAACCCATACGAGTTTCGGCAGGTTTTTTAGTAACAGGCTTATCAGGGAAAATTTTTATCCACACTTTCCCGCCTCTTTTTATAAACCTCGTCATTGCAACCCTAGCTGCCTCAATTTGGGTGGCTGTAATCCAACCAGGTTCCAGCGCTTGCAACCCATATTCTCCATAAGTCAGGGTATTACCACGAGTAGCATTCCCTTTTATTCTGCCTCGCTGTTGTTTTCTGTATTTTACTCTTTTTGGCATTAACATGTTTTACTTACCTCCTTCCGCAGTTACCTGCTTTTTAGGCTGTGGCAGTATCTCTCCTTTATTTATCCAAACTTTTACTCCTATTTTCCCATAAGTGGTGTTTGCCTCTGCAAAGCCATAGTCAATATCCGCTCTTAAAGTTTGAAGTGGCACAATCCCTTCATGATACCTTTCAGTACGAGCAATTTCCGCACCAGCAAGTCTGCCTGAACAAGCAATCTTGATACCCTTAGCACCCAATTTCATCGCTCTTGCTATGGCTTGTTTCATAGCCCTTCTATAGGATATCCTTTTTTCAATTTGAGCTGCAATATTCTCAGCTACTAATTGCGCACTAAGTTCGGGAGTTTTGACTTCCACAATATTAAGGATAACTGTCTTATTGGTCATCTTTTCCAATTCTTCTCTTAACTTGTCAATGCCTGTTCCACCTTTGCCAATTACCATTCCCGGTTTTGCAGCATGAATATCTATTTTTATTCTATTGGAAGCTCTCTCAATAACTATTTTAGGAATCCCAGCTGTATACAGCTTTTCTTTTATATAGTTTCTTATTTTAATGTCTTCTATTAAGAGTTTTGAAAAATTTTTGTCATCAGCATACCACTTAGCTAGCCAATCTTGTGTAACTCCAACTCTAAGTCCATATGGATGTACCTTTTGGCCCACGCATATCCCTCCTTTATTCTTTTTCCTTCACGACTATCGTTATATGACTGGTTCTCTTTCTAATAATATCTGCTCTTCCCATCGCTCTTGGGAAAACTCTCTTCATTGTAGGGCCTTCATCTGCCACAGCCTTTGCTACATAAAGATTATCTCTATTCATTCCATGGTTATTTTCAGCATTAGCAATGGCTGATTTAAGTACCTTGGCAACTATACCTGAGGCTCTTTTGGGAGTAAACCTTAAAATAGTTAAGGCTTCATCTACATGCTTGCCACGAATCAGGTTAAGAACTAGTCTTACCTTTCGAGGCGAAATTCTTACATATCTCGCTATTGCCCTTGCCTCCACGTTATCTCCTCCTTTGCCTATTTAACTTTGGAAGTTTTTTCAGTATCAGCATGTCCGTGGAAGGTTCGAGTAGGAGCAAATTCTCCTAACTTGTGCCCAACCATCGCTTCAGTTATATATACAGGTACATGCTTTCTGCCGTCATGAACAGCTATTGTATGTCCAACCATTTCTGGCACAATAGTTGAACTTCTTGACCATGTTTTAATTACTTTTTTCTCATTCTTTTTATTCATTTCAACAATCTTTTTAAGAAGTTTTTGATCAACATAGGGACCTTTTTTTACAGATCTGCTCAAGGCATTGACCTCCTTTCACTAACTATTTTCGTCTTCTTATAATGAATTTATCCGAAGCTTTGCCTTTCTTACGTGTCTTATAACCCAATGCAGGCTTGCCCCATGGTGTAAGTGGCCCTGGATGTCCGATAGGCGCTTTACCCTCACCACCACCATGTGGATGGTCAACCGGATTCATAGCTGAACCTCTAACAGTCGGTCTTATTCCAAGCCATCTTGACCTTCCTGCTTTACCTATCTTTACATTTTCATGGTCTAAATTTGATACTTGTCCAATGGTTGCACGACAGTCAGCCTTTATCAATCTAATTTCTCCTGAAGGCATTCTAACTTGAACATAATCCCCTTCTTTAGCCATAAGCTGCGCCGCTGTACCTGCCGCTCTCACTAATTGTCCACCTTTCCCTGGTATAAGCTCAATGTTATGGATTATTGTACCTACTGGAATATTTCTCAAAGGTAAAGCATTCCCTACTTTAATGTCTACATTTTCCCCAGATTCTATTATATCCCCTACTTTTAGTCCATAAGGAGCAATGATATATCTTTTTTCTCCATCTAAATAATGTATAAGTGCAATATAAGCTGTTCTATTTGGATCGTACTCAATAGCAGCTACTTTTCCTGGTATTCCGTCCTTATCTCTTTTAAAATCTATAATCCTATATTTTCTCTTATGTCCGCCACCGCGATGTCTGACAGTAATTCTTCCATATACATTTCTTCCACCTGTTTTAGTTAAAGTAACAACTAAGGATTTCTCTGGTTTATCCTTAGTAACTTCCTCAAAAGTCAATACTGTCATTTGACGTCTGCCGGGAGATGTCGGCTTAAAAGATTTTATTCCCATTTCTTTCCCTCCTTAACCTAAAATTATGCCTGCAATCCTTCGAAGAATTCGATACCTTTGCTGTCTGGAGTAAGTTTAACTATTGCTTTTTTGTAAGCTTCTGTCCTTCCTTCATATTTTCCCATTCTCTTTGGCTTTCCCTTATAATTCATTGTATACACTTTATCAACTTTGACACCAAATATATCTTCTACAGCTTTCTTTATTTGAATTTTATTTGCTCTTTTATCCACAATAAAAGTATATTTTCTCTCACTCATGAGGTTCATGCTTTTTTCAGTTATTACTGGGCGTATTATAATGTCGCGTGCCTCCATTAGGCGTACACCTCCTCGACTATGCCCACGGCATCCTTTGTTATGATAAACTTGTCGTATTTTAAAATGTCATAGGTATTCAAATAATTAGCATATAAAGTTTTTACCCCTGGTATATTTCTTGCAGAAAGTTCTACGTTCTTTTCCCCTTCAGGTACTACTATTAACGCACTATCAACATTAAAATTCTTAAGAAGCTCAACAACTCTTTTAGTTTTTGGCTGATCTAATTTGAATTCATCTAATACAATTATCTCGTTATCTCTAACTTTAGATGAAAGAGCAGATTTTAAAGCTAATCTTTTTACTTTTTTAGGCAATTTATAGCTGTAATCTCTTGGTTTTGGCCCAAAGACAATGCCTCCTTTAATCCATTGAGGAGCTCTTATGCTTCCTTGACGTGCTCTTCCTGTTCCCTTTTGTCTCCAAGGCTTTCTTCCGCCGCCACGAACTTCACCGCGGGTCTTTGTCGAATGGGTACCTTGCCTTTGATTTGCCAAATAATTTAACACAGCTTCATGCATAACAGGAACATTTACCGGTACGCCAAAAACTGAATCCTTTAGCTCTATTTCTCCTACCTGTTCCCCTTTTACGTTGTAAACCGCTACCTTAGGCATCTTTCTTCCTCCTTTCATCACTTGCTCTTTACAGAATCTTTTATAATGAGCAAGGAACCTTTAGGTCCTGGCACTGATCCTTTTACTAACAATAAATTTAATTCAGGGTCAACTTTTACAACTTCGAGATTTTGTATAGTCACTCTTTCATGTCCCATATGCCCAGGCATAATTTTCCCTTTAAAAGTTCTTCCTGGGTCTGTGGTAGCACCCATCGAACCCACTCTTCTATGATATTTGGAACCGTGAGACATAGGTCCTCTATTAGCCCCATATCTTTTTACAACACCTGCAAAGCCTTTACCTTTCGAAATACCTGTTACATCTACTTTATCTCCTGGTTTAAAAATATCTACCTTTATTTCGCTCCCTACTCCATATCCACTTATGTCATCTAGCCTAAACTCCCTTAAATACCTTTTAAAAGGCACTCCTGCTTTTTTAAAATGCCCTATTAAAGGTTTTGTAAGTCTTTTCTCTTTAACATCTCCAAAACCCACTTGAATAGCATTGTATCCATCAGCCTCAACGGTTTTTTTCTGAACAACAACACAAGGACCAGCTTCAATCACTGTTACTGGAATGACTTCACCCTTTTCATTAAATATTTGTGTCATCCCATGCTTTCTACCTAAAATACCTTTTTTCATTATTTTATCCACCTCCTGAAATCAGCGGACGCTTTTGCGTCTTAATTTCTTTTTTATTTTCTTGCTTTTTCACTTGCTGCCTTTTACAGTTTTATTTCAATATCTACACCAGATGGTAAATCTAATCTCATAAGAGCATCTACTGTCTTAGGTGTTGGGTTCAAAATATCAATTAATCTCTTATGAGTTCTTATCTCAAATTGCTCTCTTGAATCTTTATATTTGTGAGGAGCTCTCAAAATGGTTATTATATCTTTTTCTGTTGGCAATGGAATAGGCCCAGAAACCTCAGCACCTGTCCTCTTTGCAGTCTCCACTATCTTTTGAGCCGATTGATCTAAAATAGCATGGTCAAAAGCCTTTAAACGTATGCGAATTTTTTGCTTGGGCATTTTACTTTCCCTCCTTCTATCAATCCTCAACACTTTTCTATATCCACATATCCAGGCGTTTTATTGTCAAAAAAAAATCTTACCTACAAACCAGCTTTAATATTTTATCTCAAGTTCTAAATCATTGCAAGACTTGACATATCA
>NZ_AVAF01000051.1 GCF_000445185.1 Thermoanaerobacter sp. A7A | reverse complement strand
GTTGTTACTTCGGTTTCAAACATCGCAATTAGCTTATAAAAAAATAAGGGCAAAATTTTTGCCCTTATTTTATTTCTACTTTTGCACCAACTTCTTCGAATTTTGCTTTGATTTGATTTGCTTCGTCTTTGCTTACTCCTTCTTTAACTGGCTTTGGAGCACTTTCTACTAAATCTTTTGCTTCTTTTAGTCCTAAGCCTGTTACTTCTCTCACAACCTTGATAACTTTTATCTTGTCACTACCTACTTCTTGTAAAATAACATCAAATTCTGTTTTTTCTTCAGCTGGTGCTGCTGCTGGTGCTCCAGCTGCTGGAGCTGCTGCAACTGCTACAGGAGCTGCCGCAGATACGCCAAATTCCTCCTCTAAAGCTTTTACCAATTCAGCTAATTCTAGAACTGTCATATTTTTTATGGCTTCCAAAATTTCCTCTTTGCTCATTTTCTCTACCTCCATCTTAAAATTTTTATTTTTATTTTCAAGCTTCAGCTTGCTTTTTCTCTTTCACTGCATTTAAAGCATAAAGCAGGCTTCTCAAAGTGCCAGACAACACGAAAACGAGGTTGGTAATAGGAGCTTTCATGCTGCCCAAAGCTTTCGCCACAAGCTCTTCCCTTGAAGGAAGCTCCGCCAAAGCCTTAATTTCCTCAACTGTCACTAACTTCCCATTTACAAGACCTGCTTTTAACTCAATTCCCTTGTGGTCTTTCATAAATTCGACAAGAACTTTAGCAGGCGCAACGGGGTCATCATATCCAAAAGCTACAGAAGTTGGCCCTTCAAAATACTTAATTAAATCATCTCCATAGCCTAGTTCCTTAGCTGCAATAGTCATTAAAGTATTTTTGTAGACTTTGTACTCAGAATTAGCTTCTCTAAATTTGCGTCTTAATATAGTATCATCTTCTACAGTCAAGCCACTAAAGTTTGAAAAAATCACTGTTTGTGCTCGTGACAATTTGTCTTTAAACTCTGCTACTATTTGTTGCTTTTTCTCTTTTGCTGTGCCCACCTTCCCACCTCCTTAAAAAATTTAAAAAGGATCCCGTAGACACGAGGATCCCTTTTGGGAATTTATTTCTAAAAACCTCGGTGGGATTTACGTGCAAAAGCACACCCACTGTCTACGGTCTTTTTATTCAATTTCAACGTCACTTATTATACCTTACATCTTTTTGTCTGTCAACAACTTTTATTAAAAAATCTTTAAAGGATTAACCTTCACACCTGGTCCCATTGTAGAAGATAACACTACACTTTTGATGTATTGTCCTTTTGCGGCTGCTGGTTTGGACTTGATTATAGCATCCATAACTGCTCTGAAGTTTTCTAATAACTTCTCTTTCCCAAAGGATTTTTTCCCTATAGGAACATGAATTATACCTGCTTTATCCACCCTGTACTCAATCTTACCAGCTTTAATTTCTTTAATAGCTTTTTCTAAATCAAAAGTCACAGTACCTGATTTAGGATTTGGCATTAATCCTTTTGGCCCTAATATTTTACCTAATCTCCCTACAACTCCCATCATATCTGGGGTTGCAACTACAACATCATAATCAAACCAATTTTCATTTTGTATTTTTGCAACTAATTCTTCTGCTCCCACATAGTCAGCACCTGCTGCTTCTGCTTCTTTAGCTTTTTCCCCTTTTGCAAAAACTAATACTTTCACACTCTTTCCTGTTCCGTGAGGAAGCACTACTGTACCTCTTACCTGTTGGTCAGCATGTCTTGGATCAACACCTAATCTTACAGCTAGATCAATTGTTTCGTCAAAATTTGCCTTTGCAGTTTTCAATACAATGTCTATAGCTTCATCACTGGAATACTGCTGTGTTTTGTCATATAACTTTAAGCTCTCTAAATATTTTTTCCCACGTTTCATTTTCTAACCTCCTTGTGGTATTATCGGACTTTCCTCCCACTTATTTTTATACAATCTCTATACCCATGCTTCTTGCAGTACCTGCTATCATCCGCATAGCAGCCTCTATATCAGAAGCATTTAAGTCCCTCATCTTGATTTCAGCAATTTCTCTAAGCTGCTCCCTTGTAATTTTTCCTACTTTTTGTTTGTTAGGTTGCGGAGAACCTGACTCTATTCCAGCTGCTTTCTTCAATAGCACAGCTGCTGGTGGAGTTTTAGTTATAAAACTAAATGACCTGTCTGCATATATTGTAATAACAACAGGAATTATTAGCCCTGCGTCTTTGGCTGTCCTTTCATTGAATTCTTTACAAAAAGCCATTATATTAACACCGTGAGGTCCTAAAGCAGTACCTACTGGTGGCGCAGGAGTAGCTTTTCCCGCTGGCAACTGTATTTTTACAACTGCTGCCACTTTCTTTGCCATGATTACACCTCCTTACAAAATTAAAATAGCTTATGAGTTTCTACTTTTATATTTTTTGAAGTTGTACAAGGTCAAATTCAACCGGTGTCTCTCTCCCAAACATAGAAATTAAAACTTTCGCCTTTTGTCTTTCTGGATAAATCTCTTGAACTACTCCAATAAAATTCTCAAAAGGCCCAGAAATAACCCTGACAGTATCTTTTACATTAAGGTCAACTGCAGTTGGAATCTCTTTTATACCTAAAGCTCTAACTTCCGCTTCAGTCAATGGTACAGGTTTAGATCCAGGGCCTACAAATCCTGTAACGCCCCTGGTATTTCGCACAACATACCAAGTATCATCTGTCATAACCATTTTCACCAAAACGTAACCCGGGAAAATCTTTCTCTCGACAGTTTTCTTTTTACCGTCTTTAACCTCAACAACTTTTTCCGTAGGTACGATAATTTGGTGAATTAAATGCTGCAAATTCCTATTCTCTACAATTTTCTCTAAATTAGCCTTAACTTTGTTTTCATATCCAGAATAGGTATGAACCACATACCACTTTGCATTTTCTTTTTCTGGCATAGTCAACCTCTGGGGACTCGCCCCAACCTCCTTTAAACTTTAATAATGAGCTTTAATAGGTAACTAAAAATTGAGTCAATCAAAAAAATGAATACTGTCAAAAGAGCCATTACTATTAATACAATTTCAGTATAAGTTATCACAGTTTTTCTGCTTGGCCATGTCACCTTTTTCATTTCTGCCCTTATATCTTTGAAAAACTTGACAATTTTTCTTCCTTCACCGGCCATTTCCTCACATCCTCTTGAAGTTTTAAAAACTACTTAGTCTCTCTATGCAAGGTATGCTTTTTGCAGAATTTGCAATATTTCATTAATTCTAACCTATCAGGGTCATTCTTCTTATTTTTTGTCGTATGGTAGTTTCTATTTTTACACTCAGTACATGCCAACGTAATTTTTACTCTCAATTATTACACCTCCCGGTGATTCGACTGCTTAGTCAAATTTATCATAAATATAACTTCTTGTCAATCACCAAAAACAAAAAGTCTGTGTCAAAGATTTATGGGTGGCTCATTGATTGACATTTTCCACAGTCTACTAAAGCCATTGATTTAACTCAAAAGAAGCCAGGTTTGAACCCGGCTTCTCTTTATTCTATGATAGCTGACACGACGCCAGCACCTACTGTACGGCCGCCTTCTCTTATAGCAAACTTCAAACCTTCTTCCATCGCTATCGGTGTTATTAACTCTACTTTTATCGTTACATGGTCCCCTGGCATCACCATCTCTACTCCATCCGGTAAGTTTATTACCCCTGTCACGTCTGTCGTCCTAAAGTAAAATTGTGGCCTGTATCCATTGAAAAATGGTGTGTGCCTTCCTCCCTCTTCTTTCGTCAATACGTAAACTTGCGCCTCAAATTTCGTGTGCGGCTTTATCGTCCCTGGCTTCGCTAATACTTGCCCTCTCTCTATTTCGTCCCTCTGTACTCCTCTTAATAATACTCCTATGTTGTCTCCTGCTTGCGCCTCATCCATCGTCTTCCTGAACATCTCTACCCCTGTTACTACTGTCCTCCTCGATTCTGTCGTCAATCCTATTATCTCTACTTCGTCTCCTACCTTTACCTTCCCTCTCTCTACTCTTCCTGTCGCAACAGTTCCTCTTCCTGTTATCGTAAATACGTCCTCTACTGGCATCAAAAATGGCTTGTCTATGTCTCTCTCCGGTGTCGGTATATATTCGTCTACTACATCCATTAACTCCCATATCTTCCCGCACCATTCGCACTCTCTCTTGCCACATCCGCATTCCAATGCCTTTAATGCCGACCCTACTACTATCGGTGTGTCATCCCCTGGAAATTCATATTCGTTTAGTAATTCCCTTACTTCCATCTCTACTAATTCTATTAATTCTGGATCGTCTACCATGTCTGCCTTGTTTAAAAATACTACTATATATGGCACTCCTACCTGCCTCGCTAATAATATGTGCTCCCTCGTCTGGGGCATCGGACCATCTGCTGCTGATACTACTAATATCGCCCCGTCCATCTGTGCTGCCCCTGTTATCATGTTCTTTACATAGTCAGCATGACCTGGACAGTCTACGTGCGCATAGTGCCTCTTCTCTGTCTCATATTCTACGTGAGTCGTGTTTATCGTTATTCCCCTTGCTTTCTCCTCTGGTGCCTTGTCTATCTCATCATATCCCTTAGCCTCTGCCATCCCTACCTTCGATAATACCATCGTTATCGCTGCTGTTAATGTCGTCTTACCATGGTCTACGTGACCTATCGTCCCTACGTTTACGTGGGGCTTCTTCCTCTCAAATTTTTGCTTCGCCATCCTCTTTTCCTCCTTTACACAATAAACTTATCCTGGTGTTTCTTAAAATTATGTCACAAAAATGACACTTTATACATTCTTTATTCGTGTGCTTTAAAAAATTCCAAACCTTGTATAATAAAAAAAACTTCAATAACAAAATTGGAGCCCGCGACCGGGATCGAACCGGTGACCTCCGCCTTACCAAGGCGACGCTCTGCCTACTGAGCTACGTGGGCAAAAGGGAATATCACGACTCCGATTTTTGATTTTACTATAAAGTTTTCTAAATGTCAATAGTTAGCTGTTCCTCATTTCAAGATATCTTTCTAATTTTCTTTTTACCCGTTGTAGAGCATTATCTATGGATTTAACATGCCTATTTAAATCTTCAGCAATTTCTTGATAAGACTTACCATCTAAATATGATACCAAGACCTCCCACTCTAAGCCGCTCAACAATTCTCCCATCTTGCTCTCAATGTTAACGTATTCCTCTTTGCTTATTATTAACTCTTCAGGGTCAGCAATGCACTGGGTAGAAACAACGTCCATCAGAGTCCTATCAGATTCTTCATCAAAGATGGGCTTATTGAGGGAAACATAAGAATTAAGGGGTATGTGCTTCTGCCTTGTTGCAGTTTTAATAGCAGTAATAATTTGACGAGTCACACATAATTCCGCAAAAGCCTTGAAAGAAGTGAGCTTGTCACTTTTATAATCCCGAATTGCTTTATAAAGGCCTATCATCCCTTCTTGAATAATATCTTCCTTATCCGCACCAACTAAAAAATAAGCACGAGCTTTTGCTTTTACAAAGCTTTTATACCTTTCAATAAGGTACTCTAAAGCAATTTCATCGCCTTTTTGAGCTCTAAAAACTACCTCCTCTTCTTCCATTTGATCATAGAGTTGATAGTAATCCTGCTGCGCCCCAGATTTCACCAATACCGCCCCCATTTATTATTCCGGCAACTTTATACGTTATAATTATACATTATATTGGTAAAGGTAGTCAAGCTAATTTTAACTGTTTTCTGCCATTTTACGCAGCTTTTTTACTATTTCATTATCAAGTCGTTCTTCCAAATTATCTTTACAAATTGTATTCACATAGCTTTTTTTATGACTTTCAATGTATTTATTCATTTCCTCGTAAAGCTCTCTTGCAGACATTCTTATTGCACCATGAGCTAAAACCACCTGCTGCACAGTCCAATCGGAACTTACCACAATTACTTGCTCCTTTTTCGCTAATTCCACTACTTTTAACTCTATAAAATGATCTGCCGATTCGCCTTCTCTTGTGTAAACGACCTCAATACCACTAATTTCTTCATGTTTTTCTAGACTTCCTTTTACATACATTGCATCAAAAACTAATATTATATTTATCCCCGAATATCCTTTAAAATCAGCCAACATATCTATTAACTTGTCCCGCGCATCTTCCAAGTTTTTTTGCGCTTCTTCTTTTAGTATCTGCCAATTATTTATTACATTATAACCATCCACCAACATGTACAAGGACATCACGCCTTATCTTTTCTTTTTGAAACTACTTGATAAATTAAAATGGAGGCTGCTACAGAAGCATTTAAAGAGTTTATCTTACCCTTCATGGGGATTTTGACTACAAAATCACAATTTTGTAAAACTAATTTCGAAACCCCTTTTCCTTCATTCCCAATGACAAAAGCAACAGGAAAATCATAATTCAGCTCTTCAAAACTTTTTTCCGCATTTACATCCGTTCCAACAATCCACAAGCCTCTTTCTTTTAAATCTCGTATTGTATTGTTAATATTTGATACTTTTGCTATTCTCATATGTTCTACTGCTCCAGCAGAAGTTTTTACAACAGTAGCATTTACCCCTACAGCCCGCCTTTTTGGAATTATTATCCCATGGACCCCAAAAGCCTCTGCGCTTCTTATAATCGCACCTAAATTGTGAGGGTCAGTTATCTCATCTAATATCAACAAAAAAGGCTTTTCTTTCTTTTGTTCAGCATATTCCAAAAGGTCATCTACTTCAAAGTATTTATAGACAGCAGATAAAGCTACGACCCCTTGGTGATTTCGACTACCGGCAAGTTCACTTAAAGTATCATTATCAGTAGTAGAAACTACAATACCTGCTTCTTTGGCAAAATTTATTATCTTTGAAATATTTCCTCCTGCTGTTTTAGAAACATATATTTTTTCAATTTCCTTCCCACTTTTTATAGCTTCGATTACTGGATTTCTACCAAAAATTATATCCTGCTCTTTCATAATCATCACCTATTCTTCAATAACTTGTACAGAAAGCTCAAGAATGTTTTTTAATCTTTCAAATTCTCCTGCAAGATATAGATAACCTAGCAAAGCTTCAAATCCCGTAGCATATCTATAGGCCTGTACTTCTACTCCTTTAGGTGTAGTATTAGACTTCATATTCCTTCCTCTTCTAACTATATCTTTTTCCTCTTCTGAGAGAAGATCATAAATTCTTTTTACAGATTCTGCCTGAGCTTTGGCTTTTACGTACTTAACTGTCTCTTTGTGCAAAAAATTAACAGGCTGATTTTTTTGGGCCACAATTTTGGTGCGAATGTATAAACTATACACAGCATCTCCAATAAAAGCTAAAACAAGGGGGGATAAACTTAACACCCCCTCCTTCGTAAGTAACTCTGTATTTTCCAAAAACCCCATCATACTCTTTTCCATCTTACTCCCTCTGGTGTGTCTTCCAAAATTATTCCTTTTTCTCTCAGTCTATCTCTTATTTCATCAGCTAACTTCCAATTCTTTTCTTTTCTTGCTTTTTGCCTTTCTTCTATTAAAGCAAGTATTTCTTCATCATTGAGCTCAGTCTCCACGCCTCTGTAAGAAAGTCCTAAAATTTCTGAGAGTTTTAAAAATATATCTAAAATATATTCTACCAATTTCTTCGAAGAATTTCCACTGATATTTGTATTAGCAGTTTTTGACATTTCAAACAAAACCGATATGGCATCCGCAGTGTTAAAATCGTCATCCATTGCATCTTCAAATTCCTTTTTATATTCTTCAAACTTTTCCTTTATTCTCTTTTCTTCTTCGTTTAATTCCCTGTCTTTGCACACAGTAAGCAAATGTTTTAAATTGGCCACCGCATTTAACAATCTTTCATAAGCGGACTTAGCCTGCTCCATTAAATCTAAACTAAAATTAATGGGACTTCTGTAGTGAGCCATAAGCATAAAAAGTCTTAAAACTTCAGGATTGTATTTCTCTGTTATTTCTCTTACTGTAAAGAAATTCCCTTTAGATTTTGACATCTTTTCATTGTTTATATTTAAATACCCTATGTGCATCCAATATTTGGAAAACGGTTGACCATATGCTGCTTCACTCTGAGCAATTTCGTTCTCATGATGAGGGAATACCAAATCAGGACCTCCTGCGTGGATATCTAAAGTTTTCCCCAAATATTTCGTAGACATAACAGAGCATTCTATATGCCATCCTGGTCTTCCCTTTCCCCAGGGACTATCCCATGCAGGTTCACCGGGCTTTTGAGCTTTCCAGAGAACAAAATCCAATGGATTTTTCTTTTCTTCGTTTATCTCAATTCTTGCCCCTGCTTGCAATTCTTCTATATTTTTGTGAGAAAGCTTTCCATAATCCTTAAATTTCGCAGTTTCAAAATAAACATTTCCATTTACCACATAAGCATATCCTTTGTCGATTAAAATCTTTATAAATTCGATTATATCTTCTATATGCTCTGTCGCTTTAGGATGAACTGTTGCTCTTTTTATACCCAAATTATCTGCATCTATAAAATATTCTTCTATATATTTTTCCGCTACTTCTTTTGTAGTAACATTTTCTTCTTGGGCTCTTTTAATTATTTTATCGTCAATATCAGTAAAATTTTGAACGTAATTTACTTTATAACCTTTATATTCTAAATATCTTCTCACTGTATCAAATACAATAAAAGCCCTTGCATTTCCTATGTGGATGTAATTATATACAGTAGGTCCACAAACATACATGTTCACTATCTTATCATTTAAAGGTTCAAATTCTTCTTTTGTCCTTGAAAGAGTATTATACAGCTTCATCTTTCTCTCCCTTCCTTTCAATTAAAATTTGCTCTAACCTCTCAATCCTCTTTCTCAATTTTTGCAATTCCTCTTCCACAGGGTCAGGAAGTTTACCATGCTCTAAATCTACCACATACGGAGAAGCTATACGTATATTATCTTTTTTCACACAGCGAGCAGGTACTCCGACTACTGTGCTATTAGGTGGTACATCTTTTAATACAACTGCTCCTGCACCTATTTTTGAATTTTCTCCCACTACAATAGGACCTAATACTTTAGCTCCACTTCCTATAACTACATTATTTTTTATAGTAGGATGTCTTTTTCCTTTTTCTTTCCCTGTACCTCCTAAAGTTACTCCTTGATATATTGTCACATTGTCACCAATCTCTGTAGTCTCCCCAATTACAACTCCCATGCCGTGATCGATAAAAAACCTCCTACCTATCTTAGCACCAGGATGTATTTCAATCCCTGTGAGAAATCTATTAAACTGTGAAATAAGCCGCGGGATTAAAATTAACCCTTTTTTATATAAATAATGAGCAATTCTGTGTAGTATTATGGCATGAAGCCCGGGATAACATAATATAACCTCCAGCACACTTTTGGCAGCAGGGTCTCTTTCAAAAATAACTTGGATGTCTTCTTTTAAAGTTTTAAACATACCAAACACCTCCTTAAAAATTTACCCCCCTCATCTCAGAGACGAGGGGGGACTCCCGTGGTTCCACTCTGCTTGAGTTTTAAACTCCACTCATTTTAGATAACGGCAAAGGCCGGTAACCCCCTACTAAAATTTCAGGGATACAGCTCGGAGATGCACTTCTTATAACATATCCTCGAGCTACTCGCAGCCTATGGTAGCTCTTCTCTGAAGGCTTATGTTATAATACTCTTCTCCTCATCGCTTTTTACTTTATTAAACTTATCGCTTTTTTAAGCCTATTTATAACTTTATCCTTCCCCAAAAGAGGAATAATCTTCACCAATTCAGGTCCATGGTCTTCTCCTGTTATTGCTACTCTGATTGGCAAGAAAAATTCTTTCCCTTTTACCTTGGTTTCTTTCTGCAACTTTTTAAGCAAATCTTTTACATATTCCTCTGTTACTTCATCCACTTCTTCTATGGCTTTTTTAACTGCTTCTAGTACAATTTTACTATTTGGACTATCCAATATTTTTATTGTTTCATCAAGATAGTTAACTTCTTCTACAAAAAACATCTTAGCTCTCTCAGCAATTTGAGCCACATATTGGAGTCCATCTTTGTAAAGAGATATTACATCCTTTAGCCAATTATACACCATATCATCTATTTCGTCAATGTATCCTGCCCTTCTTAAATGTGGAATAGCCAAATCTACAATTCTCTCAACAGAGCTTTTTTGTATATACTGTTGGTTCATCCAATTAAGCTTTTCAATATCAAAGACAGGATTAGCACTGTGAATCCTTCTGAAATTAAATTTCTTTATTATTTCTTCTTTTGACATGATTTCTACATTATCCTCCGGTGACCAACTTAAAAGAGATAAAAAGTTAAACATAGCTTCTGGCAAATATCCCAATTCTCTATACTGGCCTATATAAGTATTCCCATGCCTTTTAGAAAGTTTAGTCCTATCTGGTCCCAATATTAAAGGCGCATGGGCAAACTTAGGAATTTCAAATCCTAAAGCCTTGTAAATGAGTATCTGTTTCGGAGTATTGTATATATGGTCTTCTCCTCTTATGACATGGGTAATCTTCATAAGAGCGTCATCTATTACAACTGCAAAATTGTAAGTAGGCATTCCGTCTGATTTGACAATTACCATGTCCCCGCCTAAAGTATCACTTTTTATTGTAATTTTCCCTTTTATCATGTCTTCAAACTCTACAACTTCATCGTCAGGGACAATAAACCTTATTACAGGTTTTCTTCCCTCTCTTATAAAAGCCTCTTCTTGCTCCTTTGTAAGATACCTACACCTTCCAGAATAACAAGGTATATCTCCTCTTTCTACTGCCTTTCTTCTATCTTCTTCTAATTCCTCCGGAGTACAATAACATCTATATGCCTTTTTTTCTTCAATAAGTTTCTGGGCAAATTTATGATAAATTTCAAGTCTTTCACTTTGCCTATAAGGGCCATAGGGACCTGGTTTATCTGGTCCTTCGTCCCATTCTATACCTAACCACTCTAATTCTTTAAAAATTAATTCTTCAAACTCTTTTGAAGACCTTTCTAAGTCCGTGTCTTCAATCCTTAAAACAAAAGTAGCCCCTTCACTTCTTGAAAAAAGATAATTAAATAAAGCAGTTCTTATATTTCCTATATGAATAGCTCCTGTAGGGCTTGGCGCAAATCTAACCCTCAAATTGCTCATGTGTGTCACTCCATCCTTTTTTAAGTTAATACTTTATACTAGATTTAATTATAACAAATTTTGCTCTTTTTAAATAGATGAAGTGACAATTGTGTGTGTAATTTTGACAAATATTTTTTCACATATAAACTTTTTTATGTAAAATAAGGGATTCCCTTTGAGGAACCCCTCACATCTTCTCTTTTATAATATTTTTCACCTTTTCTACGACATCAGAAATTTTTACCTCTTCTGCTTCTTCTTTTTCTCTCAATTTTATTTCCACTATTCCATCATCTACTTTTTTCCCAACTGTAATCCTTATAGGTATTCCTAACAAATCGGCATCATTAAATTTGACACCAGCTCTTAAATCTCTATCATCTATTAAAACCTCTATTCCCTCTTTTTGCAAAACAGCATATATATCTTCTGCTACTCGATTTTGAGCTTCATTAGAAACATTGACAGGTACTATAATCACATGATAGGGTGCAACACTCATAGGCCATATAATACCTTTCTCATCATGGTGTTGCTCTATAATAGCCGCCACCGTTCTATTAATTCCTATTCCATAGCAGCCCATTATAATTGGCTTTTCATTCCCACCTTCATCTACATACTTAGCTCCCAATGCATCACTGTACTTTGTCCCCAACTTAAAAATATGTCCTACTTCTATACCTCTGTCAATTTTAAGCGGCGAACCACACCTTGGGCACTTATCTCCTTCAATAACATTTTTGATATCCGCCACAACATCAGCCTTAAAATCTCTACCATAGTTGACATTTTTAATATGATAATCTGTCTCATTTGCTCCTACTATAAAATTTCTCATCTCCGGAATCTCATTATCTACTATTATAATTACTTCTCCTTTTAATCCTATAGGTCCTGCAAATCCGACTTTTGCTCCTGTAACCTTTTCAACTATTGAGGCATCTGCTAATTCTAATTCTTCTTCTCTTATTCCTAAAATATTTAAGAGCTTTGTTTCGTTTAAGTCTCTATCTCCTCGAACTAATGCTGCTACAACGTTGTCCTTTCCCTTGTATATAAGCGTTTTTACAAATTTATTAGGAGTAATTCCCAAAAAGTTAACTAACTCCTCAATTGTTCTAACATTTGGTGTATATACTTTTTCTTTTGGCAACATTTCTTCGACTATTTCTTGATTGATAAGGCATTCTGCTTTTTCCTCATTTGCAGCATAACCACAATTGTCACAGTAAGCTATTGCTGCTTCCCCTATACTAGAAATCACCATAAACTCTTTTGAGTCTTTTCCTCCCATAGCACCTGAATCAGCTTCTACAACCAAATATTTAAGTCCACATCTATCAAATATTCGGCAGTAAGCCTCATACATTTTATTAAAGGACTTATCCAAGCCTTCCCAATCTACATCAAAGCTGTAAGCATCCTTCATTATAAATTCTCTACTTCTCATGACACCAAATCTCGGGCGCCTTTCATCTCTAAACTTAGTTTGAATTTGATATAAAATAAGAGGAAGCTGCCTATAAGACTTCACTTCATTTCTAATAAGGTCTGTAAAAACCTCTTCGTGTGTAGGCCCCAAGCAAAAGTCTCTTTCATTTCTGTCTTTTAGCTTAAACATCTCAGGGCCAAATACATCCCATCTTCCACTTTCTTTCAAAAGCTCTGCAGGAATAAGAGCGGCCATAAGCACTTCTTGGCTGCCAGCTCTGTCCATCTCTTCTCTCACAATTTGCTCCACTTTTCTAAGTATCCTTTGCCCTAATGGCAAATAAATATATACCCCTGAAGCCAATTTCCTCATCAATGCAGCCTTTAACATTAAAATATGGCTAGGAATTTCAGCTTCAGCAGGAATTTCTCTTAAAGTCGGAACTAACAGCTGCGATAGTCTCATCTTCATCCTCCTAAGTTATAATTTTAAGTAAATTTTATTTTACCTACTTTTTTATGTCAACACCTAATTCTTCTAAACTGACAATAGCATAGGCTTTTATTCCCTCTTGTCTACCTGTGAAACCTAATCCTTCTTCTGTTTTTGCTTTTACATTTATTCTTTCTTTCTCAATTTTTAATAATTCTGATAATTTTATTCTAATTTGCTCTTTATAAGGAGATAACTTAGGCCTTTGCGCTATAATAATACAATCCACATTATTTAGTCTGAATTTATTCCCTATTATTACCAACACTTTTTTTAATAAAAGGCTACTATCAATATCTTTATAGGCTATCTCCGTATCAGGAAAGTGCTCCCCTATATCCCCTAAACCAGCTGCTCCTAAAATAGCATCAATTAAGGCGTGTATCAAAACATCTGCATCAGAATGGCCCGCCAAACCTTTATCATAGGGAATTTCTACTCCTCCCAGCATTAACTTTCTTCCTTTTTCAAACTTGTGGACGTCATATCCTAACCCTACTCTCACTTCAACCATCCTTTACTCTAAAATTCCCTTCTTTATCAACTTCTAAACTCATACTTACACCTCTTGCAAAGCGAGATGGTTTAATCTTTTTTACAAAATTACCTTTGTTAGTCTCAATATATACTTCTGATGAAAAAGGCTCTCTTACAGAAATGCGATATTCTCCTTCAGGTTTTAAATTGAGATGCCACACAAATTTGCCAAAGATATCATAACTTATAGCATTTTTACTTCTGTCCAGCACTATAATTTTTTTGTCTGTTACCATGCTCAAATATGATACAACTTTTTCTAAAATAGAAACTTGGGGCTTTTCTTTAACACCCAATATTTGTTGCAAATAAGGAATAGAATCATTTAAAATTCCAATATGACCTGTTTTTACAATAAATTTTTCTCCTTCTATCCCTAATGCGCTCTTTTTAAGGACTGTACCGTCCCCTTTATCGTCCCTTATTACACCTACTGGCTTGCCATCTGGCCATACTATCTCACTTACTGGTTTTTCTACTTGAATAAACTTATTAGTATATATTCCATCTCCTGAAAAAACATAGATTTTCTTGACTCTGTCGTATAAAATTCCTATTTGTTCATTTAGACTATTCAAAAATTCATTTATAACTTTCATATACTCAATGTTTTTAAACAAAATTTTATCATATCGAGTAGGATACATAAAAATATAATTACCATATTGGCGAGAAGGCATTAAGTCTTTCACAGAGGGGATATATTTTCTAATAACAGCTATGGCATCACTCTCTCCTTTTATTTTTGAAAAAATCCACAAAAACCCTTTAAAGAGCATGTTTATAAAATCATCATCCTCTGGGGCTACAGTACCCCCTTCCCAACCATAATAAGCATTTGCCGCTCCAAAATGGGGAGTAGCTAAAAATATCAATCTATCCACATCAAATTGATATTTATCGCTCTCTATATAACTTCTCGCTAAAAGTCCTCCCATGCTATGGCATATCAAATCTACTTTAGTGTTGCCAGTCTTAGCTTTTGCCTCCTCAATAGTCAGTTTAAGGGTATCAACAGAATCGGGTATACTTTTCCACCATTCATAATAACATATAAATAGATTTTTCCCTTCTACTAAGCCTAATTTGCCCAAATTTTCTATAAAGGGACTATAAGCATAAGCCGCAGGACCAAAACTCCATATTTTACCTAAAGGAGTTGGAGTAAAAATAGATCCAAATATCCCGTGTACAAAAACTACAGGGTTATCCATAAAATCACCCTCATACAATTTAATAGAAAATTCTCTATTAAATTATATGAGGATTCACAAAAAACGTTATTTTTTTAAAAAAGCCTCTGCTACAATCAAATCCTCAGGCGTAGTTATCTTTATATTTCTATAGTCTCCTTCAACTACTTTTACATTGTAACCCAATCTCTCCACTAATATTGTGTCATCTGTCCCCAAAAAACCATCCTCCAGTGCCTTTTGATGAGCTTTAATAATCAAATTCCTTTCAAATACCTGAGGGGTTTGAATTGCCCATAAATATTTTCTATCAGGAGTATTTAAAATGAAATTTTTCCCATCAACTACTTTTATAGTGTCTTTTACAGGTACTCCCAATGCTACTGCTTTATGTAAATAAGCTTCTTTTAAAGCTTTTATAACTGTTTCTTTCTCAATTAAAGGCCTTGCTCCATCATGAATTGCTATAATTTCGCAATCTACCTTTGTATTTGTAATTCCATTATAAACAGAATACTGCCTTTCACTACCTCCTTCTACTAATTTAATTGGTTTTTTGAAAATATACTTTTTTACTACATTTTCTTGGCAATATTCCATTTCTTCCTTTGATACAACAACAACAATTTCCTTAATCCAATCAATTTCATCAAAGGCTTTGAGAGAATAATACAAAACTGGTTTACCTGCTATAGTAAGGTATACTTTATTTACTGTGTGACCCATTCTAATGCCTTTACCTGCCGCCACTACAACTGCACTTGCATTCATTTTCTCTACCTCACAAGTAAAATAATGCACACTCCAATTATATCATTTCTCCATAAAAAAACACAGGTTTCCCTGCGTTTTTATATAGCCTTTTCTTGTTCTGCCTGTTTGGACTTTGCAAATATCATTCTTCCTGCGGCAGTTTGCAAAACACTAGTCACAAGCACTTCTATAGTATTACCTATGAATTTTTTTCCACCGTCTACAACAATCATCGTGCCATCGTCCAAATAAGCAACCCCCTGCCCGGCCTCTTTGCCATCTTTAATAACTTGCACCACCATTTCTTCTCCCGGAAGAACAATTGGTTTTACCGCATTGGAAAGTTCATTTATATTCAAAACAGGGACCCTGTGAAATTCCGCTACTTTGTTTAAATTATAATCATTAGTTATTATTTTGCCTTTTAGCATTTGGGCAAGTTTCAAAAGTTTTGTATCTACTTCTGCTGCATCAATTTCCTTATCTACAATTTCTACTTTGATATTTAACTCATTTTGTATTTTATTTAAAACATCCAGTCCTCGCCTACCCCTATTTCTCTTTAAAGAATCAGAAGAATCTGCAATATGTCTTAATTCCTCTAATACAAAAGCCGGAATTATTAAAGGGCCTTCAATAAAGCCTGTCTTACATATGTCAAATATCCTGCCATCTATAATTACACTAGTATCCAAAATTTTTGGGACTCCACTATACTCGTTTTTAGCAGTCTTTTGCGGTCCCAATTTTTTCATAAAGGAAAACACATTTAAAATATCTTCTTTTTTCTTTAAAGAAATTCTAATACCTAAATACCCCAAAAATAAATTCAAGAGAATTGGCACTACTTTACCTATAACTGAAATAGGATAAAGAGGCGCGCTCAGCAAATTAGCCACAATAAGCCCTACTATTAGCCCAAAAGCTCCTATTAAAATTTCATCAATCGGCATATTCTGAAGTTTTGCTTCCAACCACTGTTCAAAGTCTTTCCCCCACTTTATAAATTTAGGAGAAATAACATAAAATATGATTCCACCTATTAAAGTACCTATAACATAAGCAATCACTGTTGAAAAATAATTTAACTGGATAAGCACAAAATTCTGGTCTTTTACAAGATTTAGCAAAAGCTTTGCCAATTCAAAGCCCGCCGCCATTCCCAGTAATCCAATTCCACCTCTTATAATTTTATACACCACATTATCACCTCCTATCTCTATTATTGGCTATTTTTCACATTATTATAAGTAGTATAGGGGGAATAAATAAAAATATTTCACAATTTTTACACGTATAAAGTGGTTGTTAATTACAGTATACTACTTATGTAGATGGATTGTCAATTTAATAAAAGATTAAAATTACATTAATGCTATATAATGTATTTAAATGCCATTCTAAATATTGACATGGTAATGGTTTAAGTCTATAATAAAAGCAAGAGAAGTCTTAAAAACTCATAGAACGGGAGTGGACCAAAAAATGAAAGATATTATTGTAGACGACCTTCAAAATACAGTAGATGAATACCTCTTACGCCACAGAAGTATAATGGACATACTTACAAAAATACAAGAGAGCAGTGCCCGTATAAATAGAGCTGTTGCTAAATCAGTAACCGAGTGCGGTTGCATAAGGATAAATGCCACCAAACAAGAAACTCCTCCTGATGCAACTCTGGAAGAAGCCCATAAATATTTCAAAACCCATCTTGAAGGCCAACTCTGTGAAAACTGTAAAGAAGTTATAGAAACAGAAATAGGTAACAATGTATTTTACATAATCGCTTTGTGTAATGTTTTAGGGCTTAATTTTTACGATATACTTCTTAAAAAACACAAAGAATTGAACACTTTAGGCATATTTAACATGTTATAAAATAAGCGTCTCTTCTATGGAGACGCTTT